>JAAYXJ010000083.1 GCA_012515985.1 Gammaproteobacteria bacterium | reverse complement strand
TGCGGATCGACAACCTGCGCCGGCTGTCGGCGGTGGACATCGAGCCGGGCCCCGGACTCAACCTCATCACCGGCGACAACGGGGCCGGCAAGACCAGCCTGCTGGAAGCGCTGCACCTGATGGCCTATGGGCGCAGTTTCCGCGGCCGGGTCCGCGATGGCCTGGTGCGCACCGGGGCCGAAGCCGTTGAGGTGTACCTCGAATGGCTCCCCGGGGCCGGCCGGCCGCCGCAGCGCGCCGGCTTGAGGCATTCCGGCGCGTCCTGGCAGGCGCGGCTGGACGGCGCGACCATCCAGCAGCTCGGCGACCTTTGCGCAGCGGTGGCGGTGGTGACGTTCGAGCCCGGCAGCCATGCGCTCGTCGGAGGGGGCGCCGAACCCCGGCGACGCTTCATGGACTGGGGCCTGTTCCACGTGGAACCGGAGTTCCTCCCGGTGTGGCGACGCTACGCGCGGGCGCTGCGGCAGCGCAATGCACTGCTCAAGCAGGCTGCGCGGGTATCCGAGATCGAAGCCTGGGAACGCGAGCTGGTCGCGGCCGGTGAGCCGATGACTGCGTTGCGGCGGCGCTATGTTGACGGCCTTGACCCTGCCTTCCGCGCCACGGCCGGTCGGATCGCGCCATCGCTCGGGGAGTCGTCCATCCAGTTCCTGCCGGGCTGGAAGGCAGATGAAATGTCGCTGGCCGACGCCCTGCTGCTTGCCCGCGAGCGCGACCGTACCCTGGGTCATACCACTGTCGGCCCGCACCGGGCCGACTGGCGCCCGTCGTTTTCAGCCCTCCCCGCGGGTGAGGCGCTGTCGCGTGGACAGGGCAAGCTGGCCGCGCTCGGCTGCCTGCTGGCCCAGGCGGCCGACCTTGGGGCGCGCCGCGGCAGCTGGCCGGTGGTTGCGCTGGATGACCTGGCGTCTGAACTGGACGCCGCCCACCGCGGCCGGGTCATCGCCATGCTCCGCGAGAGCGGCGCCCAGGTCTTCATCACCGGGACCGAGGTACCGCCTGGGTTCCCGGAGGGGGCAACCGCCGGCACCCGCATGTTCCACGTGGAACAGGGCGCGGTCCACCCGTGCTGAATGGCCTGCGCCAACGCGGGGCCAGCAGGCCGGTGGAAGGCGGAGCAGTGGTATAATCAACCAGTTAAGCCCCTATAGCTGATGTGTGCCGGCCGCGATGCCGATCCGCGGCGACAGGGGCGGATTCGCAACCGGAACCCCAATGACCGATCACTCCCAGCTGCCCGAGGCGGGCAACCCTTCCTACGATTCGAGCAAGATCACGGTGCTGCGCGGCCTTGATGCCGTGCGCAAGCGCCCCGGCATGTACATCGGTGACGTCCACGACGGAACCGGCCTGCACCACATGGTGTTCGAGGTGGTCGACAACTCGGTCGACGAAGCGCTGGCGGGCCATGCGGACGACATCGTCGTGACCATCCACCAGGACGGCTCGGTGTCGGTGTCCGACAACGGTCGCGGCATCCCGGTGGACATCCACAAGGAAGAGGGTGTGTCCGCCGCCGAGGTGATCCTTACCGTGCTGCACGCGGGCGGCAAGTTCGACGACAACAGCTACAAGGTGTCTGGTGGCCTGCACGGCGTCGGCGTGTCCGTGGTCAACGCGCTGTCCGAGCACCTGTGGCTCGACATCTGGCGCGACGGCCGCCACTACCAGCAGGAGTACGCCATGGGCGTGCCCCTGTATCCGCTCAGGGAAGTGGGTCCGGCGGACGGGCGCCGCGGCACCGTGCTGCGCTTCAAGCCGTCTTCGGACGTGTTCACCGATACCGAATTCCAGTACGACACCCTGGCCCGCCGCCTGCGCGAGCAGTCCTTCCTCAATTCCGGGGTCCGCATCCGGCTGGTGGACGAGCGCGGCGACGAAAGCGGCAACGAGCGCAGCGATACGTATGAATACGAGGGCGGCATCCGTGCGTTCGTCGAACACCTGGCCCAGCTCAAGACCCCGCTGCATCCCAACGTGATCGCGGTGTCGGGCGAGCAGAACGGGATCACGGTGGAAGTCGCGCTGCAGTGGACCGATTCCTACCAGGAGACGATGTTCTGCTTCACCAACAACATCGCCCAGAAGGATGGCGGCACCCACCTGCAGGGCTTCCGCGCGGCGCTCACGCGCACGCTCACCAATTACATCGAACAGAGCGGGATCGCGAAGCAGGCCAAGGTGCAGCTCACCGGCGATGACATGCGCGAAGGCATGATCGCGGTGCTGTCGGTGAAGGTGCCCGACCCCAGCTTTTCCTCGCAGACCAAGGAAAAACTCGTCTCATCGGAAGTGAGACCGGTGGTCGAAGGCATCTTTTCCACCCGGCTCAACGAATTCCTGCAGGAAAACCCGCACGATGCGCGCGCCATCGCCGGCAAGATCGTCGACGCCGCCCGCGCCCGCGAGGCCGCGCGCAAGGCCCGCGACCTGACCCGCCGCAAGGGCGCGCTGGACATTGCCGGCCTGCCGGGCAAGCTGGCCGACTGCCAGGAGAAGGATCCGGCGCTGAGCGAACTGTTCATCGTGGAGGGTGACTCGGCCGGTGGTTCCGCCAAGCAGGGGCGCAACCGGCGCAACCAGGCGGTGCTGCCGCTGCGCGGCAAGATCCTCAACGTCGAGCGCGCGCGCTTTGACCGCATGCTCTCCAGCGCCGAGGTCGGCACCCTGATCACCGCGCTGGGCACCGGCATCGGCAAGGACGAGTACGACCCGGACAAGCTGCGCTACCACAAGATCATCATCATGACCGACGCGGACGTGGACGGCTCCCACATCCGCACCCTGCTGCTGACCTTCTTCTACCGGCAGATGCCCGAGCTGATCGAGCGCGGCCATGTCTACATCGGCCTGCCGCCCCTTTACAAGGTCAAGCAGGGCAAGACCGAGTTGTACCTCAAGGACGACGCGGCGCTCAACGCCTACCTGGCCTCCAACGCAGTCGAGGGCGCGCGCCTGGTGCCGGCCGAGGGCGAGCCGCCCGTCGAGGGCCCGGCCCTGGAAAAGCTGCTGCTGGTCTATGCCCGGGCCACCGAGGCAATCGCCCGCAACGCCCACCGCTATGACCCGGCCCTGATCGAGGCGCTGATCGATTTCACCCCGCTCGATCCCGACACGGTGGTGGAGAACATCGACGAACGCCATGAGCTGGATGCGCTGGAGGCGCGCCTGAACCGCGGCGGCCTGGGCCGTCCGGTCTACGCGCTGGATCTGCAGCTGGACGATACCGGGCGCCCGGTGGCCCTGCTGGCCACCCGCAGCCACATGGGCATGGACCAGAAGCAGGTGCTGCCGCTGGCAGTGCTCGAGAGCGGCGAACTCAAGCCGGTGCGCGAGGCGGCCGGACTGCTGCACGGGCTGATCCGCGAAGGCGCCATGATCGTGCGCGGCAACCGCACGCAGGCGGTGGACAGCTTCGCCCAGGCCCACGAGTGGCTGCTGGAGGAGGCCAAGAAGGGCCGCCAGATCCAGCGCTTCAAGGGCTTGGGTGAAATGAACCCGGAGCAGCTGTGGGAGACCACGGTCAACCCCGAGACCCGGCGCCTGCTGCAGGTGCGCATCGAGGACGCGTTCGCGGCCGACCAGGTCTTCAGTACCCTCATGGGCGACATGGTGGAACCGCGGCGCGACTTCATCGAGGACAACGCGCTCAAGGTTTCAAACCTCGATATCTGAACGGGCGCCCGCGCCGCCGCCGTCCATTGACGAACCTTTCAGCCGGCGCGGGCTACAAGCAGGATTCATCCCCAGCCAGGGCCATGCCATGAAAAAGATTCTGCTGGCGCTTGCCACCGCGGCCCTGCTGGCCGCCTGTGCAACCACAATCTCCCCGACAGGGCGCACCCAGTACGTGGGCGCCGTGCCGCAGGAGCAGCTCGACCAGCTCGGCGCACAGGCGTTCGTGGAAATGAAGGGCAGCCAGAAGCTGAGCACTGACCGCTCGCAGAACGCATACGTCAACTGCGTGGTGCAGGCGGTGGTCAGGGAACTTCCGGCCGAACAGCGCGCGATCGCGTGGGAGGCAGCGGTGTTCGCCGATGACTCGCCCAATGCCTTTGCCCTGCCCGGAGGCAAGGTCGGGGTCAACACCGGCATCCTCCGCGTCGCCCGCGACCAGGACCAGCTTGCGGCCGTGATCGCCCACGAGATCGGGCACGTGATCGCCCGCCACCACGACGAACGCATCACCCGCCAGTACGGCGCCGCCGGCGCCCTGCAGGTGGTGGGCGGCCTGCTCGGGGCACGCTACGGCGAGGGCGTGGGCCAGGCCGCCATGCAGGGCGGGAGCATCGCCGCCCAGGGCCTCTTCCTGCTGCCCGGCTCGCGCGCCCAGGAGACCGAGGCCGACGTGGTCGGGCAGGAGCTGATGGCGCGTGCCGGGTTCGACCCACGCAAGGCGGTGGACCTGTGGCAGAACATGATCGCCGCCAGCGGCGGGAACCGCCCGCCGGAATGGCTGTCCACCCATCCCAACCCGCAGTCGCGGATCAGCGAGATGCAGGCCCGTGCCGCCGCGCTGGTCCCGGTGTACGAACAGGCACGCGCTTCCGGCCGCCGCCCGGCGTGCCGCTGAGCGCACGCTGACGCCGGCCGCGCCGGCTGTGCCAGAATGCAAATTTTCCGGCGTCGTACCGGCGCGCGGATGCCGTCCCGATCAAAAAGGTGAAGCCATGAAATCCGCCACCCATACCCCCGCCGTGATCGCCCTTGCCATCGCCGCCGCGCTTGCCGCCGGTTCCGTGGCCCCGGGCGCCCAGGCCGCCAACGCCAGCCCCGTCGTGTCGGGGGCCGAGACGCAGGCCGCGGAGTGCCAGCGCAGCAGCCGCGGCGCCCGTCGCGCCGACTCCGGCTCCCGCCAGCAGGAGAAAGTCGAAGAGCGCTATCCCAACGCCACCCGCGAATCGCCTTCCGAAGGCGCCTCCAGCCGCATGGCCCAGCGCCTGAACCGCCTCAACGAGGCCATGAACGACAGCGACTACCCGCTGGTGATCGAGCGCGCCGAGGACATCATCGCCCAGGAGCGCGCCAACGATTACGACCGCGCCTATGCGTCCAACCTCGCGGGCCACGCGTCCTACAACCTGGATGACGCCGAGGGCGCCAAGCGCTACATCGCCCAGGCGATCGAGTATGACGCGCTGGACAACAACAACCACCTGCAGGCCATGCTGATGCTGGCCCAGCTGCACGCCCAGGACGAGGAGACCGACCAGGCGCTGGCGATGCTCGACCGCTATTTCGCCGCGTCCGGCAGCACCGAGGCCAGCGACCTGGCGCTGCGCGGCCAGCTGTTCTACCAGGCCGGGCGCTACGACGAAGCCATCCCCGCCCTGCGCGAGGCCATCGAGGCCGCCGACGAGCCGCACGCCAGCTGGACCCAGGCGCTGATGGCCGCCTACGCCGAGACCGGCCGCCAGGCCGAGGCCACCGCGCTGGCCGAGCAGATCGCCTCGAGCGCCCCGGACGACAAGCGCTCCCAGCTCAACCTGGCCAGCATGTACATGCAGATGGAACAGGACGCGAAGGCGATCGAGGTGATGGAGCGCCTGCGCGCCGCCGGCCAGCTCACCGAGGACCGCGAGTACCGCAACCTCATGGCGATGCACCTCAACTCCGAGGGTGGCGAAGCCCGGGCGATCGAGGTGATCAACGAAGGCCTGCAGAAGGGCGTTCTGGAGTCGAACCACCAGACCTACCTCGCGCTGGCCCAGGCGTACTACTTCTCCGACCAGGTGGAACCGGCGATCGAGGCCTACCGCAAGGCCGCCCCGCTGGCCGACGACGGCGAGACCTACCTGAACCTCGCCCGCGTGCTGTATGGCGAGGGCCGCGAGGCGGAGGCCGCCGAAGCGGCGCGACAGGCGCTCGCCAAGGGCGTGCGCAACGAGCAGGATGCGCGCCGGATCATCGGCAACTGAGGGATGCGGTTACCAACGGGCTCCCGATTGCATGTGCGGATAGCTTGTTGGTAACCGCAATAAAGATTGGTATAGACTTGAAGTTTCCCGTCGCCGGAACGTGGTTGCGGGCTTTCCAACCCATTGCACCGGGCCCGATCCGTCCGGATACAGCAGAGTTTTCCGCATGAGCCAACGCTTGCCGAACAACGCCACCGGACAGGATCCCGGCCTGGACTGGGCCCGCATCGCGGGCTTCACCATGGTGATCACCTTCCACGTGGCGGCCGTGCTGCTGCTGCTGGCGCCGGTCAATCCTCCCGCGACCGACGCGGAGCAGGAAGACGTCACCCAGGTGGTGATCATCGAACCGCCACCGCCTCCGCCGCCGCCTCCGCCGCCGCCGCCGGAGCCGGAGAAGCCGCCGGAAATCAGGGAGCTGGCGCCGCCGCAGCCTTCGCCGCTGCCGCCGCCACCGGACGACCCGCCGGTGGTCTTCGACACCCCGTCGCCGATGGACACCCCGGCCCCGCCGCCGGCCCCGCCGGCGCCGCCCGCGCCGCCGCAGAGCATCGAGGCCAGCGTCGACGTCTCCTCGCGCGCGATGAACCCGCCGCGCTACCCGCCGGCCGCGCTGCGCGCGGGCATCACCGGCACGGTCGTGCTGATCGTCGCGGTGGATGCCAACGGCAATGTGACCGACGTGTCGGTCGAACGTTCGAGCCGCAACCGCGACCTTGACCGCGCTGCCATCCAGGCGGCCCGCAAGTGGCGGTTCAATCCGGCCATGGAGGGTGGCCGGGCCACTGCCGGGCTGGTTCGCATCCCGGTTGAGTTCAACCTCGACTGACCCGGCGCCGGCCCGGACTCCGGGCCGGACGATCCAGTCTCATCCAGCGTCAATCCGATCCATCAACTTCAATCTTCATTAAAAAGGTAAGCGTCATGCTGCAGGAAACCACCAACGCCCCTACCGGAGCCGCCGACGGCGCCGCAGCGCTTCAGCAGATGGGCTTCGCCGACATGATCCAGCACCTGGACGTGGTCGGCTGGGCTGCTCTGCTCACCCTCCTCACGATGTCCGCGCTGTCGATCTACTGGATCATCTTCAACCTGTTCAAGAACCAGCGCCTGCGCGCCAACTCCGACCGCGTCATCAACACGTTCTGGGAAACCCCGAACGCGCAGGACGCGATCCGCTTCATGGAAGAGCAGCGCCCAAGCGAGCCCTTCTCCAAGGTTGCGCTTGACGCCGCCCAGGCGGCCGCCCACCACCAGCGCCAGGAAGGTTCGCGCCTTGCCGAGTCGCTGACCCGCTCCGAGTACGTCGACCGCGCCCTGCGCCAGGCCGTCGTGCGCGAATCGCTGCGCCTGGAGTCCGGCCTGACCCTGCTCGCCACCGTCGGCTCGATCGCGCCGTTCGTGGGTCTGCTGGGTACGGTGTGGGGCATCTACCGCGCCCTGATCCGCATCGGCGCCAGCGGCCAGGCCGACATCGGCGCGGTTGCCGGTCCGGTCGGTGAGGCCCTGATCATGACCGCGATCGGCCTGGGCGTCGCGATCCCGGCGGTGCTGGGGTACAACTTCTTCACCCGCGCCAACCGCATGATCAACAACAAGCTCGACACCTTCGCGCACGACCTGCACGACTTCTTCGCGATCGGCTCGCGCGTTGGCGACGTTCCGGCTCCGGCGAAGAAGGCCTGACCCGGACTGATTGAGGGAGGACGCATATGTCCTACAGTGGCAACCAAGGTGGCGGCGAGCCGATGGCCGCCATGAACGTCGTACCGCTGGTCGACGTGATGCTGGTGCTGCTCATCATCTTCATGGTGACGGCACCGCTGATGGCGCACAAGGTGGAAGTGGAGCTTCCGAGGGCCGATCTGGATGAGCGGCCCGACACGGCGCCGCCGGCGCCCCCGATCACCATCGCGGTCAAGGACAACGGGGACATCTTCCTCAACGACCAGCCGGTCACCCACGAGCTGCTGGAAAGCGCGCTCTCGGTGGAGGCCCAGAAGACCCCGCAGCCGCCGGTCAACGTGCGCGGGGACCGCACCACCCCGTACCGGGTGATCAACGAAGTGGTGACCATCGCGCAGGCCCAGGGCATGCGCAAGGTCGGCTTCGTCGCCACCCGCGAAAACTGACGGAGGCCCGCAATGGCATTCAGTACCAGCTCCGGCGAAGGGCCCATGGCCGACATCAACATCATTCCGCTCGCGGACGTGATGCTGGTGTTGCTGATCATCTTCATGGTCACGGCCCCGCAGCTGTCGTATCCGATCGACATCGACCTGCCGCAGCGCTCGGTCGATCCGCCGGAACAGCGCGTGGACCCGCCTGAGCCGATCCGCCTGCGGATCGACGGCGCGGGCCAGGTGTTCTGGAACGACAGCCCCACGCCGATGAGCGCGCTTCGCAACATGATGGAAGCCGAGGTCCAGCGCGACCCGGGCAACCAGCCGACGCTGGAGATCGACGCGTCGGAGGACTCGCAGTACGGGGTCCTGGCCAAGGTCCTGGCCGAGGCGAAGAACGCCCAGATGCAGAAGATCGGCTTCGTCAAGAAGTAACCGGCCGGACCCGGCGCGCCGTTGCCTGCAGCGCGGCGCCCTGGTCCAGCCAGATCCCGACGCCGCCTCCGGGCGGCGTTTTTTTGCGCGGGGCGAAGACCCCTTGCCTCAGCCCTGGACGATGGCGACGTAGCGCGAGACCGTCTCCGCCAGGCCCTGGTAGAGCGCCTCCCCGATCAGGGCATGGCCGATGGATACTTCCAGCACGCCCGGGACGCCCGCCAGGAACTCACCGAGGTTGTCCTGGCTGAGGTCATGGCCGGCGTTCACGCCCAGCCCCGCCTCCTGCGCGCGCCTGGCCGCGGCCGCGAACAGCGCCAGGCTTGCTGCCGCATCCCCGCGCGCATGCGCCTCGGCCCACGGACCGGTGTAGAGCTCGATGCGGTCGGCACCCAGGTCGGCGGCCCGCGCCAGGCCCGGGCCGGCATCCGCGTCGGCAAACAGGCTCACCCGGCAGCCGATGGCCTGGAGCGCGGCGATCGGCCCGCGCAGCCGCGCGGCATCGGCAATGAAATCAAAGCCGTGGTCGGAGGTGACCTGGTCGTCGGCGTCCGGCACCAAGGTGGCCTGGTCCGGCTGGACGCGCTCGCACAGGGCCACGAATCCCGGATACCCCGGGCGAGGCGCGGCGAACGGGTTGCCCTCCAGGTTCAGCTCCACGCCGCGCTCGCGGCACAGCCGCGCCATCGCCAGCACGTCCTCGGTGCGCGCGTGCCGGCCATCCGGCCTGGGATGCAGGGTGATGCCGTGGGCGCCGGCCTCCAGGCAGGTGGTGGCCGCACGCACGATGTCGGGATCGTTGCCGCCGCGCGAATTGCGCAGCAGTGCGATCTTGTTGAGGTTGACGCTCAGGCGGGTCACGGCGCCCGCCCGCCTGGCTTCGCGCTTGCCATCACGCCCCGGCTTTCGGGCCTTCGGCTTCCGCCGCGGCCTCGCGCCGGGCCTCGGCCTGTTCGCGCAGGCGGCGCAGCTCCTGGGGATCGATCATCATCGCGTCATTGCGCGCCTGGCTGCCGACGCGCTGGGCCAGCAGGCCCATCACCCAGATCAACAGCAGCACCAGCGCGGCGAGGATGCAGATCACCGCCACCGCGATCGAGGTTGTGGTCATGGCCAGCGCAAACGCGGCGATGGCCAGCAGCAGGAACAGCCAGGGCATGCCAGGTCCTCTTCCCCAGGAACGGTCCCAGTCTAACTGCTGCGCCCGTGCGCAGGCGCCGCTGGCCCGGCCGGATCGGCCGCCGGTCCTACAGCAGCGGCGATAGCAGCCGGGCCAGGGCTTCGGGGAGCTGGACGCGCAGCAGCGGCCGCTTCCCGCCCTCAACCCGGGGCGCGCAATCCAGTTCGCCCTGCAGGTGACGCTCCAGCTCCGCCGCCACGTCCTGGTCGTCGATCAACACCGACACCTCGAAGTTCAGGCGGAAGCTGCGGTGATCGAAGTTCGCGCTGCCCACAACCACCATGTGGTCGTCGATCAGCAGCGCCTTGGTATGCAGCATGCGCGGGCCGTATTCGTGGACCCGCACCCCTGCCTCGAGCAGGGTGTCGAAGTAGGAGCGCGCAGCCAGCGTCACCACGGTGGAGTCGCTGCGCTTGGGCACCAGCAGGCGCACGTCGAGTCCCGCCAGGGCCGCCGAGGTGAGCGCCATCATCGCCGCCTCGCCGGGCACGAAGTACGGCGTAGCGAGCCACACGCGCTGGCGCGCGCCGTGGATGGCCCCCACGTGCAGGCGATGGATGGCCTCCCACGATGAATCCGGGCCCGATGCCAGCACCATGGCGCGGACCTTGCCCGGATCGGCCGGCACCGGCGTCTGGTCCGCGATTTCCCGCAGGCAGCTGGCATCGCCCGCGGCGTAGATCCAGTCCTCGACGAACACACGCTGCAGCCGGAGCACGACCTCGCCCTCGACCCGCAGGTGCAGGTCGCGGAATGCGTCCTCGCGCTGGAGCTCGTCGTGGTCGTCGCTGATGTTGACGCTGCCCGTGTAGCCGATCCGCCCGTCGATCACCACGATCTTGCGGTGCGAGCGCAGGTTCAGCCACGGCCGCTGCCAGACCCGCCCGAAGCGGGGCGGATGGAACCAGGCCAGCTCGCCCCCGGCCTCGACGAACCCGGTGAAGAACCGCCGCGAGCGGCCGCCCCCTACCGCGTCGATCAGCAGCCGCACCTTGACCCCGGCGCGGACCCGCTCGATCAGGGCATCGCGCAGCGCAGTGCCGGCATGGTCGGGATGGTAGATGTAGTATTCCAGATGGATGTGCACGCGCGCGGCGCGGATGTCCTCGAGCAGCGCGTCGTAGGTGGCGCAGCCGTCGATGAGCAGGCGCACGTCGCTGGCGCGGCTGCGGGCCAGGCCGGTGCTGGCCTCGGCGAGGCGGACGAGCTCCGCGGTCTCGGTTTCCTCGCCCGTGTAATCGGCGTCCCCCGACATGCGGGCCCGGCTGGTCTGGCGCCGCAGGCGATGGCGCCGGATCTTCTGCGGCCCGAACACGTGGTAGATCAGGAATCCCACGTACGGCAGCAGGGCCAGTCCCAGCAGCCAGCTCAGCGTGGCCACCGGCTCGCGCTTCTGCAGCACGATCCAGCCGCCCAGCAGCAGCAGGTAGGCCAGCCATCCCAGCACCAGGACCGTGAGCAGCCCCGATCCGGAGGTCAGCGCCTCCCACCCCCGCAGCAGCAGTTCCTGCATGTCCCGTTCCGTCATCCGGCGCGCCGCC
>JAAYXJ010000016.1 GCA_012515985.1 Gammaproteobacteria bacterium | reverse complement strand
TCTGAGCATGCGCATTCCCGGCCCCCTTTTTCGATCGATGACTCTGGTAACGCGCAAGGGGCGCCGCACCGGTCAAGCCAGGCCAAGCCATCTGGGCAGGGGTGGGGGATAATCGGGGTCCATCCAGGGGGACGACCCATGCGCATCCTTGTCTTCGGCGGTGCCGGTTACATCGGCAGCCACACCTGCGTCGAGCTGGCCGGTCGCGGCCACGAACTGGTCGTCGCGGACAACCTCAGCAACAGCTCGCCAGGCGTGCTCGGGCGGCTGCAGCGCATCATCGGCACGCCGCTGGCATTCGAGCAGGTGGACCTTCGCGACCGCGAAGGTGTCCGGCGGCTGTTCGCGGCCGGAGGCTTCGATGCCGTGGTGCACTTCGCAGCGCTCAAGGCGGTGGGGGAGTCCTGCGAAAAGCCGCTGGAGTATTTCGACAACAACATCTCCGGCACCATCCATCTGCTGCAGGAGATGCAGGAACACGGCGTGCGCCGCCTGGTGTTCAGCTCATCGGCCACGGTCTATGGAGATCCCGACAGCGTCCCGGTGCGCGAGGACGCGCCGCTGCGCGCCACCAACCCGTACGGTCGCACCAAGCTGGTGATGGAGCAGCTGATCGGCGACCTGTGTGAAAGCGACCCTGCCTTCCAGGCGGTGAACCTGCGCTATTTCAATCCGGTGGGCGCCCACGCCTCGGGCCTGATCGGCGAAGCGCCCGGTGGCGTGCCCAACAACCTGATGCCGTACATCTGCCAGGTCGCGGTGGGCCAGCGCGACCGCCTGTCGGTGTTCGGCGGCGACTGGCCGACGGTGGACGGGACGGGGGTGCGCGATTACATCCATGTCGTGGACCTGGCACGTGCGCACGCCGATGCGCTGGATTTCCTGGTGCGTGAAGGCCGCAGCGCGAACATCAACCTCGGCACCGGGCGCGGGACCAGCGTGCTGGAGCTGGTGCGGGCGTTTGAACGCGCCTCGAACCGCCAGGTGCCCTACGAGATCGTTGCGCGGCGCCCGGGCGATGTCGCCGAGGTGTACGCCGATCCGTCGCTGGCACACGCGTTGCTGGGCTGGCGGGCCGAGTTCGACATCGATGCCATGTGCCGTGATGCCTGGCGCTGGCAGTCGCTCAATCCGCGCGGCTACGAGGACGGGGAAGCCCAAGGCTGAGCCGGGCAGCCACGGCGCCCGGTCGCTTCATCCACGCGAAGTGGTCGGCGCGGGTACCCAGCGCCGCGGCGTCCATGGTGTCCACGCGGGCCTCGGCGCGCGGCATCCTGGCGAGCAGGTAGCGCAGGGAGGACTCGGGCGCGTACCAGTCGGCCGCCGGCACGATGGCGTGGACCGGGGCCTCGACCCGGGCCAACGCTGCCTCCAGGTCCGTGTCCAGGCCGCGGGCCGCGTAGCGCCCGCTGAGGGCCGTGCGCGACCAGTCGCGCATCACGCCGCGGGCCTCGCGGCCGCCAAAGCCGACCCGATGGCCGGGCAGGGCGCCGTTGCGGTCGGCCAGCCACGGCACGAAGCGGTATACCAGCGGCAGCCACAGCCGGTAGGGGGGTGGGAACGCGCGCCAGTACGGGGCGCCGCTGCCCACGAGCCAGAGGCGGCTGGCGGCCCCGGGGGCCAGGGCGAGGTAGCAGCAGGCGAGCTGGCCGCCCAGGCTGTGTCCGCCAATGATCGCTGGCCGGCCCGGCAGCTCGCGGGTCATCGCATCCGCGCTGGCCGCGATGTCGAACTCGAGCAGTTCCCGATAGCCCCAGTCGCAGTCATGGCCGGCACGCAGGCTGCTGGTACCGGCGCCGCGCCACTCATGCAGGAACGTCGCAACGCCGTGGTCTGCCAGCGCCTGTGCGAACGGCAGGTAGTGGCGGGCGCCCACGCCGAGCGCCGGCAGCCAGAGCAGCGCCGCCACCGGCCTGTCCGGGACGCAGGCATACAATTGCCAGCGGTGCCCGTCCGCCGCTTCCAGCGCGAGGCCGTCCTGTGTCCCAGTCACGCCGGGCCGGCAGCGCCGAAGTGGTCCAGCACCAGCACGTCGCCGCGACCGGGGCTGTAGCTCCCCTGCAGGGCGCGATGCACGTACTGCGCAGCGCCTTCGCAGGCGTCCGCGGGCGTCATGCCCCGGCACAGGTTCGCGGCGACCGCCGCGGCCAGGGTGCAGCCGGTGCCGTGCGCATCGCGCGGCAGCCGCGGATGGACGAACTCCCGACGCTCGCCGTCAGCGCCGGCGAACAGGTCCATCACGTCATCGGCGCCGTCTTCAAGGTGGCCGCCCTTGAGCAGCACCCCGCGGGCACCGGCGGCAAGCAGGTCGGCCGCGGCCTCCCGCATGGCCTGGCGATCGGGAATTTCGCGGCCAAGCAGGAGCTCGGCCTCGGGGAGGTTCGGGGTGAGCACGGTGGCGCCCTTGAGAAGGCGGGTGCGCAGGGCGTTGAGCGCATCGGCCTCCAGCAGCCGTGCGCCGGAGGTGGCGATCATCACCGGGTCGAGCACCAGCGGCGGATTGCCGTGCGCCGCAAGGGCGTCGGCCACGGCGTTGATGACGCCGGCGTTGGCCAGCATGCCGATCTTGATGGCGCCGATGCGGAAGTCGTCGAAGCAGGCATCAATTTGCGCGCGCAGGAACTCAACCGGTGGCACATGCACGGCGGTGACGCCGCGGGTGTGCTGGGCGGTGAGCGCGGCGATCGCCGACAAGCCGTGCACGCGGTGGGCGGCGAAGGCCTTGAGGTCAGCCTGGATGCCGGCGCCGCCGCCGGAATCGGAGCCTGCGATGGTGAGGGCGGAAGGAAATCGGTTCATCCCGCAATTGTGCCTCGTCAGGCGTTCTTACGCGTCTGGCGCCTCACGCGACTCCACCAGGGAGCCGGCGATTTTCACCGCGGCCTGGAAGTCGTGGGCGAAGTACAGCTCGCCCGGCCGCTCCTGCAGCTGCATGCTGGCCAGGATCCGGTTGGGCTGGTCCTGCAGCCCGGAGATGATGAGCACGATCCCCTTGCGCTGGCAGCGCTCGGCGAGCGTCTTGATGGCGTGCACGCCGCTGGCATCGATGAAGGGCACCAGGCGCATCCGCACGATGAACACCTTGGGCGTTTCGTAGAGGCGGTCGAGCAGGCTGTCCAGTCGGTTGGCCGCGCCGAAGAACAACGGACCCGTCACCTGGTAGGCCTCGACGCCCCTGGGCAGCAGCTTGCGCTGTTCGCCCTCGGAAAGCTGGTTGCTGCCGTCGCGGTAGAGGTCGTCGTCGAAGGTGCGGATGCCCGAGCTCACTTCCACCGATTCCGACATCCGGTACATGAACACCAGCGCCGCCACGACCACGCCGGCCTGGATGGCCAAAGTGAGGTCGAAGAACACCGTCAGGCCGAAGGTCAGCAGCAGCACCACGCGGTCGCCGATCGGCGCCGACATGGTGGCGCGGAAGTTCTCCCTCTCGCTCATGTTCCAGGCCACCACCAGCAGCACCGCCGCCAGCGCGGCCAGCGGCACGTAACCCATCAGCGGCGCCAGGGCCAGCATGAACACCAGCAGGAAAACGGCGTGCAGGATGCCGGACATCGGCGAGCGCGCGCCGGCGCGGACGTTGGTGGCGGTGCGGGCGATCGCGCCGGTGGCGGGCAATCCGCCGAACAGCGCCGAGCCCATGTTGGCCACGCCCTGGGCCACCAGTTCGCCGTTGGAGCGGTGGCGCCCGCCGATCATGCCGTCGGCGACGACGGCCGAAAGCAGCGACTCGACGCCTGCAAGGAAGGCGATGGTGAAGGCGCTGGGCAGCAGCTCGAAGATGCGGTCGACCGGGAAGTGCGGGATGGCGAACTCGGGCAGCGAGG
>JAAYXJ010000082.1 GCA_012515985.1 Gammaproteobacteria bacterium | reverse complement strand
TGGGCAGCGCCACCAGCTTGCCGATGCTCCGGCCGTAGCCGGCGCTCGCCCGATGCAGGCAACGGTTGATGAAGGCGTTGAACTGGTTCTCCTTGCCGTGCGGGCGCACCAGCTTGGAGCACATCATGGGCGTGAGCGTGAGCGCGACGAACGCGGACAGCGCCACCGCGGACGCCAGGGCCACCGAGAGTTCGCGGAACAGCCGCCCGCTGTTGCCTTCCATGAAGCCCACTGGCAGGAACACCGCCACCAGCACCGCAGTGGTCGAGACCACGGCGAAGGCGACCTGCGCGGTGCCGCGCTTGGCCGCCACCAGCGGCGGCTCGCCCAGGTCGGCGCGCCGCTGCACGTTCTCCAGCACGATGATCGCGTCGTCCACCACCAGGCCGATGCACAGCACCAGCGCCAGCAGGGTCAGCAGGTTGATCGAGAACCCGAACGCATACAGGGCGATGAACGCGGCCACAAGGCACACCGGCACCGTCACCGCCGGGATCAGCGCCGCCCGCAGCCGGCCCAGGAAAAGCCAGATCACCAGGAACACCAGCAGCATGGCCTCACCAAGCGTCCAGTACACCCGGTCCACCGCCGCCTCGATGAACTGGGTGTTGTCCGCGGCCACGAAGATGTCGGTACCCTCGGGCAGCGACTCCTGGATCCGCACCGCCTCCTCGCGCGCGGCCTGGGCGACTTCCAGCGCGTTGGCAGTGGAGGTTCGCACGATGCCCAGACCGACGTTGGGGATCGAATTGCTGCGCGCGTAGGAGCGCCGCTCCCGCGGCCCGATCTCCACGTGGGCCACGTCACCCAGCCGCACCACGTAGCCATCCTCGCCCTTGCCCAGCGGGATCGAGGCGAACTGCTCCGGCGTCTGGTAGCCGCGCTCCACGCGAAGGGTGAAGTCGCGGGTCAGCGATTCGATCCGCCCCGCCGGAAGCTCCACGTTCTCTGAACGCAGGGCGGCCTCCACGTCGCCGGCCGTGATGCCGCGCGCGGCCATGGCGTCGCGGTCGAGCCAGATGCGCATCGAGTAGCGCTGGCTGCCGCTGAGCTGCACCCGCGCCACGCCGTCGAGCGCCGAAAGCCGGTCCACCACGTAGCGGTCCGCGTAATCGCTCAACTCCATCGTGTCCATGGTGCTCGAGCGCATGTTGAGCCAGAGGATCGCGTCCGCGTCCGCCTCGACCTTGGAGATGTCGGGCGCCTCGGCTTCGATCGGGAGACGGTCGGCGACCCGGCTGATCGCATCGCGCACATCGTTGGCGGCCGCCTCGATGTCGCGGGTGATGTTGAACTCGATGGTGACGTCCGAGCGTCCGTTGCGGCTGCGCGACTGGATCGTGCGGATCCCCTCGATGCCGGCCAGCGCATCCTCGAGGATCTGGGTGATGCGGGTTTCCACCACCGCAGCCGAGGCGCCCGGGTAGGTCACGTCCACGGAGACGATCGGCGGGTCGATGTTGGGCATCTCGCGCAGCGTCAGCCGCGAATACGACATCACTCCCAGCACCACCAGCAGCAGGCTCATCACCACTGCAAAGACGGGCCGCTTGATGGAAAGTTCGGAAATGCGCATCGGATACCGGGATTGGGCGTGTGGGCGGGTGGTCAGGCGGCTCGCACCTGCGAACGGCGGCTACAGGACGACGGATCCCTCCCCGGCGCCACCGGTTTGGGCATCGGCCGGAACGTCCGCGCCGGCCGGCGCTTCTGAATAGTCGGCCGGGCTGACGTCCCGGACCGCGAGGCCCGGCCGCAGCTTGGCGGTGCCATCAACCACGATCCGGTCGCCTGCAGCCAGGCCATGGGAGACCTCCGCCAGGCCCGCGACCCGCGCCCCGATCTGGATCGGGACCTGCTCCACCGTCGTGTCGTCGCGGACCCGCCAGGCGAACGTTTCCCGACCCACCTGCACCACGGCGATTTCCGGCACCACCAGCGCCTGCCGCGTCGGCCGTTCCAGGCGGATGCGTACGAGCATCCCGGGTCGCAGCGCGTGGTCGGGGTTTTCGAAGATCCCGCGCACGGTGACCGCACGGGTGTTCGGATCCACCCGCGAGTCGATCATCGAGACCTCGCCCAGGAACTCGCGGCCGGGCCAGGCCGAGCTGCGGCCGGTGAGCTGCTGGCCTTCCGCGAGGTGGGCGAGCTGCACCTCGGGCACGGGGAAATCGACGTACACCTCTTCCACGTCGTCCAGGGAGGCGATCTCGGTGCCCGGCTGCACCAGTGCGCCCGGGCTGACCCGGCGGATGCCAAGCACCCCGGCAAACGGCGCGCGGATGGCCCGGTCGCGCAGGTTGGCGCGGATCTCGGCCACCCGGGCACGGGCGGAATCCCGGATGGCGCGCTGGCTGTCGAGCTGGGAGGTGGCGATGAGCTGCTGCTCGGCCAGCTGCGCCTGGCGCCGGTACAGCCGCTCGGCTTCCTCGGCAGCGGCCTCGGCTGCATTCAGCGCCGCCTGCTGCTGCTCGCCGCTGAGGGTCAGCAGCACCGAGCCCTCCGCCACCACGTCGCCGCTTTCAAAGTGGACGCCTTCAACGATCTCACTGACCTTGGCCGTGACCACCACCGACTCGCGCGCGGCCACGGTGCCCAGCGCGTCGATGGTGTCGCTCCACGGCTGCTGCTCGACCACTGCGGTGGTGACGGTCACCCCCGCGTCGGGGCCGGCGCCCAGCGGCGCATTGGTGCCGCCGCAGGCGGCCAGGAAAGCGGCCAGGAGGAGCGTTGCCACGGTGGGCAGGCGCAAAATCGGGGATTTGGACATGGACGGGGGGACGCGGACGATCATCCGGTCGATTCTAGGGCTTGGGGATGTCGTCGCCCTGTGTCGTCAGGCATGGGGAAGCGCACTTGGCCCGCGTCAACCGATTGCCATCGTGCGCGTTACACTCCGCCAGCCACCACCGTGGCGATGGCCCGGTGGCCCCCACATACATCCGGAGCCCGCACATGATCCACGAATCGATCCTGGACACGATCGGCCGCACCCCGGTGGTGCGCCTGCATCGCATCGCCCCCGGGCACGTCAGGCTGTACGCGAAGGTGGAGAGCTTCAACCCCGGCGGCTCGGTCAAGGACCGGCTGGCGCTGGCGATCGTACTCGATGCCGAGGAAAAGGGGCTGATCAAGCCCGGCGACACCATCGTGGAGGCCACCTCCGGCAACACGGGCGTGGCACTGGCAATGGTCTGCGCCGCGCGCGGCTACAAATTCGTGGCCACCATGGTCGAGACGTTCTCGGTGGAACGGCGCAAGCTGATGCGCGCCTACGGCGCCCGGGTGATCCTCACGCCCGCAGCCGAGCGCGGCACCGGCATGGTGCGCAAGGCGCGCGAGCTCGCCCGTGAACACGGGTGGTTCCTGGCCAGCCAGTTCACCAACCCGGCCAACCCGGCCTGGCACCGCCAGACCACGGCCGCCGAGATCCTCGAGGATTTCGCCGGGCGCCGGCTGGACCACTTCGTCACCGGCTGGGGCACCGGCGGCACGCTCACGGGCGTGGGCGAGGTGCTCAAGGTGGCGCGGCCGGAAGTGAAGGTCGTCGCGGCCGAACCGGCCAAGGCGGCGATGCTGCAGGGCCAGGAATTCAATTCGCACAAGATCCAGGGCTGGACGCCCGACTTCGTGCCCGAGGTGCTCAACCGCGAGGTGGCCGACCGGATCGTGTCAGTGGATGACGACGAGGCGATTGCCACGGCGCGCCGGCTGGCGGCCGAGGAAGGCATCTTCACCGGGATCTCGGCCGGTGCCACGGTGTCCGCGGCGCTGGAGGTGGCGCGCGATGCGGAGGAAGGCGCGGTGATCCTGGCCATGCTTCCCGACACTGGCGAGCGCTACTTCTCCACCCCGCTGTTCCAGGACGTCAGCGAGGGCTCGGACGACGAGTGGCTGGCCGGGCTGTAGGCCGGGGCTGCGGCCCCTGGCGCGCGCCGTATCAGCCCTGGCCGTCCCATTCCCCGAGGGCGGCCAGGCTGTTGGCGCGGGCGCGGCCGAGGACGATTTCCTGGGCTTTCGCAGCGTTCCCTGACGGATCCTTTGCCCATGCCCTGAGCGCCGCCTGCTGCATGGCGCGGCCATAGGAGAACGACAACGGCCAGGGGTGCGGACGCAGGCGGTTCATGGCGTCCAGGTGGGCGGTGGCGTCCTCGTCGGACTGCCCGCCGGAAAGGAACACGATACCGGGGATGATCGCCGGCACCGCGGACTTCAGGCACATCAGCGTGGCCTCGGCCACCTCGTCCACCTCCGCCTGCTCGGCGCAGCGGCTGCCCGGCAGCACCATCGATGCCTTGAGGATCACCCCCTCGTACATCACCTGCTGGTTGTACAGCGCGTCGAACACGCCGCGCAGGGTGACTTCGGTGACCTCGTAGCAGGCCTCGATGTCGTGATCGCCTTCCATCAGCACTTCCGGCTCCACGATCGGCACCAGGCCCTGCTCCTGGCACAGAGCGGCATAGCGGGCCAGCGCGTGGGCGTTGGCCTCGATGCAGGTGCCCGACGGCGTATCCTCGCCGATGTAGATGAGCGCGCGCCACTTGGCGAAGCGCGCGCCCAGGCGGTAGTACTCCTTCAGCCGGCCGCGCAGGCCGTCCAGCCCTTCGGTGACCACTTCGCCCGGGAAGCCGGCCAGCGGATGGGTCCCCGCATCGACCTTGATGCCCGGGATGATGCCGGCATCGTCCATCACCTTTGCGAACGGGACACCTGCGGCAGTGGACTGGCGGATGGTCTCGTCCTGGAGGATCGCGCCGCTGATGTACTCGCCAAGGCCGGGCGTGGTCAGCAGCAGTTCGCGCCATGCACGGCGATTGGATTCGCTGTTGGCGATCCCCACGGCGCCGAAGCGCTTGCCGATGGTGCCCGGGGATTCGTCGATGGCGATGATGCCCTTGCCCGCGGCCACCAGGGCCTGTGCAGTGTGTGCCAGATCTTCGATGCTCATGACTTCCAGGTGGTTCGCCGCAGGAGGCCTGCCAGTATAGTCCTGCGCCGCGCCCTTCCCCCGGCCGCGTGCCGGACCCCTGATGCCGCTGTCCCCACGTTGTCTCGCCGCCGCCTGCCTGTCGCTGGCCACCGCCTCCGCCGGTGCCGCCGAAGGGCTGCGGCTGGACGGCATCCCGGATGAGCCGCTGTGGCGCGAAGCACAGGTGTTCGACGATTTCCGCGTCACGTCGCCCTACACCCTGGATCCGGCGACCCATCCGACCCGCGCCCTGCTGCGCTCGCTGCCCGAGGGCCTGGCCGTGGCGATCATTGCCCACCAGCCGCGCGACGTGCCGCGCCTGAAGCCGCGCGCCGGCCGCGATGCCAACGTCGACGCGGACCGGGTGAACTTTTCGGTCGATTTCGATGGCGACGGGCGGCTCGGCTACAACTTCATGGTCACCCTGGGCAACGCCATCGCCGACGAGGTGATCAGCAACGAGAGCAGCTACAACGCGGACTGGGACGGCGTGTGGGAATACGCCGTGCACGAGGACGTGGACCACTGGTCGGTGGAGATGCTGATCCCGTGGAGCGTGGCCGCCATGCGCGCGGCCGACGGGCCCACCCGCACCATCGGCGTCAACTTCGACCGCGTGCTCGCCAGCCGCGGCGAGCGCAGCGCCTCGGGGCCGGTGAGCTACACCCGCCCGCGCTACCTGTCGGAATTCCAGCGCGTCGAGGTCGAAGCGTATCCGCCGCGCGGCTGGCTCTCGGTGGTGCCGTACGTGTCCATGCAGCACGACCTGCTGGGCGGTGGCAACGACGGCCGCGCGGGCATGGACGTGTTCTGGAAGCCGTCGGGGCACTTCCAGCTGAGCGCGGCGCTGAACCCGGACTTCGGCCAGGTCGAGGCCGACGACCTGGTGGTCGACTTCGAGGCGATCGAGGTGTTCTTCTCGGACAAGCGGCCGTTCTTCACCGAGAACCAGGGCGTGTTCGACCTGCGCACGCCCGACAGCGGGCGGCTGGTGTACACGCGCCGGTTCGGCGGCGCCAGCGACCACGACGGGCGCGCCAGCGACATCGACGTGGCGCTCAAGCTCAACGGCAGCGCGGCGGGCCTTGATTACGGGACCATGGCGGTGCTGGAATCCGACCACGCCGATGACCTGGGCCGCGCATTCTTCGTCCAGCGCCTGCAGCGCGAGCTGGGCGCGCTGAGCCTGGGCTGGTTGGGGACCTGGACCGACCGCCCCTGGCTGGGCCGGCGCGCCAACGTGCAGGCGGTGGACGCGACCTGGCGGCCGGACCCGCGCTGGCTGGTGAGCGGCCAGGTGCTGGCCAGCTCGATCCGCGCGCCTAGCGCCAGCCAGCGCGGAACGGGCGCCTGGGTGACGGCCGCGTTCAGTCCGGAGGCACGGTTCGAGCACGCGCTGGAACTGGTGCACTTCGGCCGCGGGCTGGACTTCAACGACGCCGGCTACCAGCGGCGCGGCAGCTACAACGCGCTCTCCTGGAGCAGCCTGTGGCGGGTGACTGATTTCGACGACGGCGACTGGAGGCGCAGCCTCACCTGGGAGATCGAGCCGCTGCTGCACCGGAACGACGGCGGCCAGCGCCTGCCGCCCGAACTCGAACTCAGCCACGACCTGCGCACCCGCAGCGGCGCCTCGTGGCAGGGGAGCCTGGTGTACAGCTGGGAGGGCTACGACGACCTGGTCTCGCGCGGCAACGGGGTGGTGGTGCAGGAGGCGCGCCTGCAGTCGCTGCAGCAGTACTACGACCGCCCGCGGGTGGGCAACTGGGCCTGGCGGCTGGGCGGCACGCTGCTGCAGGAAGGCAACGACGGCTACGCGATCCAGCCGGAAGCCACCGTGCACTGGTTCCCGCGCGACGACCTCGACCTGCGCCTGCTGGCCTATCCGCTGTGGTCGCAGGACTGGCTGCTGTGGGAGGAAGGCACGCTGTTCACCAGCCATCGGCGCCGGCAGATGCGGCTGGACGTGGATCTGGGCTGGTATCCCTTCACCCGCCACGAACTGCGGCTGAAGGCGCAGTGGATCGGCATCGAAACCCGTGATCCCACGGCGTACCGGATCGGCGCCGGCGGCCACCTGGTGGAAAGCGACGACGAAGTGGCGCCCTTCACCGTCAACAGCTTCGGCCTGCAGCTCCGCTACCGCTACGAATTCGGCCCCCAGCGCGAGCTGTACGTGGTCTACGGGCGCGGTGGCCATGCGCAGGCGCTGCAGCAGCGCGGCGACTACCGCGGCCTGGGCGACCTGTTCGGCGACATCGGCGACCTGCGCGACGCCGAGCAGGTGCTGGTGAAGCTGCGCTGGGGGTTCTGAAGCGGTGGGCTAGAGTTCGCCCAGGCCCTCGGCGCGGCCTTCCTCCCCCACCCGCAGCAGGCGCAGGGTGTTGGTGGCGCCGTGGGTCTCCATGTGCTCGCCGCTGGTGAACACGATCCGCTCCCCGGGCGAAAGCAGCCCGTCTTCCACCAGCCGCCCCACGCTGCCGCGCG
>JAAYXJ010000081.1 GCA_012515985.1 Gammaproteobacteria bacterium | reverse complement strand
CGCGCGGTGGCGGCGATCGCGGGCTCGGGGCTGCTGGTGGCGGCCGCGGTGCTCTACGGCCTGGACGTGGGCGGGCCGGAAGTGGCCGGGGCCGGGGTGGCAGTCTGGGCGGCCGGCCTGTCGGGCGCGGCCGCCCTGGTGAGCGCCTGGCGCAGGGGCTGAGCGCTCCGGAAGGGGCAGCTCCGGCGGAGCGCCTGCCCCCGGCTACTCCTTGAGGCGGGTGGGATCCCTGCCTTCGGCCCCCGCGAAGTCACCGGCGACGAATAGTGAGATCTCCCCAGTGTCGAGGTGCCGGCCGGTCGGCGAGTGACCCAGGATCTGGCCGAGCACGGTCATGGCGGCACTGTCGGGGTGGCGGCCGGCGGGCGCGTGATAGGCCACGGCCACGAAAGCCGCCTCGCCCACCCGCCGCACGGTGACACTGCGTTCGCCATCCTGGGCCGGCTCGGCCGTGTAGAAGCGGGGCAGCTCGCGCTGCGGGCGCGGGATGGCGCCGAAGGCCTCGTTGATCACCTGCAGCGTTGTCCCGGGATCGAAGTCCCCCGCCACCACCAGCACGGCGTTGTCCGGCTGGTACCAGGTCCGGTAGAACGCCTGCAGGCGCTCGATCGGCACGTTCTCGACATCCGAGCGGGCGCCGATGGTGGAGTTGGCGTAGTTGTGCCACAGCTAGGCCACAGACTGCATCCGTTCGAACAGGATCCCGACAGGGTCGTTCTCCCCGATCTCCATCTCGTTGCGGACCACCGTCATCTCGCTGGCCAGGTCTTCGCCCGAGATGCGGGAGTTGACCATGCGGTCGGCTTCCATCCGCAGCAGCCACTCCAGCGTGTCGGGGTTGCTGACGAAGCTTGCGAAGTAATTTGTGCGGTCGAGCGAGGTGGTGCCGTTGAAATCGATGCCGCGATTGCGCAGGGCACCGTGGATGTCCGGGTGCGTGGGCGTGCCCTTGAACACCAGGTGTTCAAGCAGGTGCGCCATGCCGGTCTCGCCATAGGGCCGTTGTCGAGGTGGTACTCGCTGATCCCCTCGGCGCTGAGCACCGGTTCGGCCGGAGCCGCCTGCCTGGCCATGCCCGGCAGGGCGGGCAGGAATGCAAGCGCAAGCGCGGTCAGCACCGCAGCCAGGCGCTGCGGACGGATGGAATGCTTCAAGGCGAGGGTCCCTTTCCCTGATTGGACCGGGGAAAATAGCAAAGCCGGCGGGCCGGTTCCGCCGGGAACGGGATGGATGATGACCAAGGGTGAAGCCGGTTGCAGCGCGGGTGCGCAGGCCGTCACGGTCCTGTACGCGGATGCACGGCTGGCGGTGGTCGACAAGCCGGCCGGCCTGCTGGTGCATGACAGCCGCCTGGCGGGCGGGGAAAGCGACTTCCTCGTCGACCGGCTTCGCTTGCAGTTCGGGCGCCGGGTATTTCCGGCCCATCGCCTGGACCGGGCCACCAGCGGCTGCCTGCTGGTGGCGTTCGACAGCGCGACCGCGGCCGCCCTGGGTGAACAGCTGATGTCGCGCACCGTGGAGAAGGACTACCTGGCCGTGTGCCGCGGCTGGCCGGAGGAGGTATTTACCGTTGACCATCCGCTCGACGGCGGCCCGGGCAAACCGGTGAAAAAGCCGGCCCTGACCGCGTTTGAAAGGCTCGCCACGGTGGAGCTCGACATGCCTTCGGCCGGCTTTCCCACCTCGCGCTACGCGCTGCTGCGGGCCAGCCCGCACACCGGGCGGTTCCGCCAGATCCGCCGCCACCTCAAGCACGCCTCGCACCACCTGATCGGCGATACCAGCCACGGTGACGGCCGCCACAACCGCAATTTCCGCATGCTCGGCATCCACCGCATGCTGCTGCATGCGTGGCGGCTGGAGTTCAGGCACCCGTCGGACGGCCGGCGGCTGGCGGTCAGCGCGCCGCCGGACCCGGAGTTCAGGCGCGCGCTGGCGCTGTTCGGCCCCGGGACACCCGCGCTCATGGGCTGAGCCGTTGCGTCGTTGCGGGCAACGCCCACCGCCAACCCATAGAATCGGCCGCGGGAGGGTGCAGTCGATGGCCACGGTGCGGATCCCCGAGGACGAGATCGTCGAGCGCTTCATCCGCGCGTCCGGTCCCGGGGGACAAAACGTCAACAAGGTGGCGACCGCGGTGGAACTGCGGTTCGACATCGCGCGGTCGCCCTCGCTGGGCGAGGCGGTGCGCGAGCGGCTGCTTGCACGCCGCGACCGCCGCGTGACCGACGAGGGCGTGCTGGTGATCACCGCCCGGCGTTTCCGCACCCAGGACCGCAACCGCGAGGACGCCCGGCAGCGCCTGCACGACTTCATCGCCAAGGGGACGGAACCCCCGAAGCCGCGCATCCCGACCCGCCCGGGGCGCGCAGCGAAGGAGCGCCGGTTGAAGGAGAAACGCGTGCGCAGCCAGATCAAGCGGGGTCGTTCGACGACCGGATGGGAGTAGGGGATTGGAGCCAAGCGCAGTGGAACATGACACCGGGCAGCTGCTGCCCGAGGTGCCGCCCAGCGTCCCGCGGGTGCCATACAACCGTTTCACGCGCTGGTTCGGGCGCAGCGTGCTGCGGCTCGGGGGCTGGCGCGTGGTGGGCACCGTGCCGGACCTGCCCAAGGTGGTCGTGATCGCCGCACCGCATTCGTCCAACTGGGACGGGCTGTGGGGATTCGCCGCAAAACTGGCGCTGGGCGTGCGCATCACCGTCCTGGCCAAGCAGGAGCTGTTCTGGTGGCCGCTGTCGGTGCTGCTGCGCAGGCTGGGGGTGATCCCGGTGGACCGCGAGGCGCCCCAGGGAACCGTGGGCCAGGCGGCCCAGATGATCGTGCGCGCGGACAAGCTGTGGTTCGCGCTCACGCCGGAGGGCACCCGCAGGCGCGTGGAGCGTTGGAAGACCGGCTTCTGGAAAATCGCCGACGCCACCCGGGTGCCGATCCTGCCCGCGTATTTCCACTACCCGGACAAGGTCATCGGCATCGGTGAGCCGTTCCACACCACTGGCAACGCCGAGGCCGACATCGCCCGCATCCGCGAGTGGTACCGCCAGTGGCAGGGCCGCAACCGGGGGACGGAGTGATGACGGGCCCCGGGAGCGCGCGCCGGTGAATCGCCTGCGCCTCGCCGGAGCCGTCGCGATTGCCTGCGCGCTCGCGCTGGGTTGGTTGCTTTGGCGGTCGGCGGCCGGCGATCCGTGGCAGGAACCAGCGGACGGGGCGGTCGCGGCAGGCGATGTGGGCAATGCGGCGGCGCCTCCGGCCGCGGTGGAAGGCGGGGAAGCAGGGCCCCCGGAGCGCGCGGCCGTCGCGCCCCCCGCGCGCACCCCGCTGCCTGCGCTGGACGTCCCGCTGCGCCTGGTGGTGGACGACCTCAGGCGGCGTGCCGACTCGGGCGATGCCGCCGCCGCCTGCCGGCTTGCCGCCGAGTTCGAGCGCTGCCGTTGGCTGGCAGCGGAGGCAAACACCTTCGCGCCCACGGACATGCTGCTGGAAAACATGCTGATGCAAGCGTCCACCGAAGGCCAGGCTGCGAGCGTCGAGCCCCTTGTCGCCGATCGCGACCGGGCAAAGGTCGCCGCGGCGGAAGCGTTTGAACACTGCGAGGGGGTGGCTGAGCCGACCGCTTCCGAACGGGTCCGCCACTGGCGCCGCGCCGCGCTGGGTGGGCATGTCCCCGCCATGCGCCACTATGCAATCGGCAACGCGTTCCGCTTCGACGATCTGATGGAAGCGGTGCCGGAGCTCGCGGTCTACCGCCGCGAGGCCGAGCAGGTCGCACTGCGCGCGGCGGCCGCGGGCGATGCGGCCGCGATCCATGCATTGGCGATGGCCTACCTGCCTGGCGGCAGCGGGGAGGACTGGATGGACAGCGGCTTCCGGCCGTTCCTCGCCCAGGTGATCCAGCCCGATCCGGGCAAGGCACTGGCCTGGCTCTATGCACTCCAGCTGTATCCCGGGGTCGATTCCCTGCCGGAGGACCATCCGTTGAGGTTGCTCCCGGCCCGGGAGGTGCCGCAACTGGCAGCACGGCTGCCGCCGGCGCAGGTTGCGGCTGCCAGGTCGGCTGCGGCCGACCATGCGCGCGGTTGGCCGGCCGAACTGCGGGCTCCGGCCCGGCTGGTCGTATATTCCAACGGCGGGATTGGCGACGTCATGCGCGAGGAATGCGAGCCTGGCATCCGGGCGTTGCTGCCGGAGGCCATGGCGCCGTAGCAGCGCCGCTCAGCGCTCGGAGTGCCCGCTGTCCCAGTAGTCGCGGCGGGTGAACAGGTGCGGCTTGACCAGGTCGACGAAGGCGCGGGCCGGCGGCGGCAACACCTTGCCCTTGCGCATGATCACGCCGTAGCTGCGGCCGGGGAACAGCTTGCCCAGC
Source organism: Gammaproteobacteria bacterium (assembly GCA_012515985.1). Taxonomy (GTDB): domain Bacteria; phylum Pseudomonadota; class Gammaproteobacteria; order Xanthomonadales; family Xanthomonadaceae; genus Luteimonas. The sequence continues at coordinate 230 of JAAYXJ010000081.1, read as the reverse complement.
GGGCGCACCGCCAGGGCATCGTGGTCGGCCTGGCTGACGCAGGCGGAGGAGATGACGCTGATGCCCATGCCCATCGCCACGTATTGCTTGATCACCTCCCAGCCCTCGACCTCCAGCGCCACGTGGTAGGGCACGCGGTTGCGCTGGAACACCTGGTCCACCAGCCGCAGGGTGACCTGGCGGCGCGGCGGCAGGATCAGGCCGTGGGCGGCGATGTCGGCCAGGCCCGG
>JAAYXJ010000080.1 GCA_012515985.1 Gammaproteobacteria bacterium | reverse complement strand
TGGAATGGCCCGCGGTCGTTGACCCGCACCACCACCGAGCGCCCGTTGTCGAGGTTGGTGACCCGGGCGAAGCTGGGCAGGGGCAGGTGCTTGTGGGCGGCGGTGAAGGCGTACATGTCGTACACCTCCATGTTGGAGGTGCGGCGGCCGTGGAACTTGTTGCCGTAGTACGACGCCAATCCCTCCTCGACGAAGCCCTGCGTGTCGTCGAGCACGGTGTAGCGCTTGCCCAGCACCGTGTAGGGCGACCGGTTGCCGTAGCGCGAGCGCGGCTCGTCCACCACCTCGGGCTCGGGGATCGCATCGACGTCGGGGATGTAGTCCGGCGCGCTGTCGCGGATGTGCGGGGCATAGAGGCCGCCGGCCACGTAGTCGCCGCGCTTGGAGGGATCCTCCTGCGCCGGCGGGTATGGCGATTTGCGCGGACGCTCACGCTCCTGGGCCTGGCCCTGCGCGGGAGCCTGCGCAACCGGCGGCTCGGACTTCCTGGGCGCGCCGCTGCAGGCGGCGAGCACCAGCGCGATCGCGGCGGCCGCGAAACGCCTCATTGGCCGCCGGTGCCGCTTCCCGCGCGGATCTCCTGCGCCAGCTGGTGCACTGCCAGCGCGTACATCGGCGACCGGTTGTAGCGGGTGATGACGAAGAAATTGCGGTAGCCCAGCCAGTACTCGGGACCAGCGGGTCCTTCCAGGGTCAGCAGCGTGGCGCCCTCGGCCACTGGCTCCCCGGGCTGGGGCCGGTAGCCGCGCGCGGCCAGCTCCTCCAGCCGATGCACCGGGTCGAGCGTCTCGGGCTTGAAATCCTCCGCGCCGGGATCGCGCGTGGCGCGAGCCACCACCGGCCCCCCGCGCTCCCAGCCGAACACCACGAAGTAGTTGGCGATCGAGGCGAAGACGTCGTCCAGGTTGTCGATCAGGTTGCGGTGGCCGTCGCCGTCACCGTCCTTGGCCCACAGCCGGTAGCTGGACGGCATGAACTGGCCCAGCCCCATCGCGCCGGCATAGCTGCCCCGCAGCGCCAGGATGTCCAGGCTGGGTTCGTCCTTTTCCAGCGCGAACAGGTGCGCCAGTTCGGCAGCGAAGAACGGCGCCCGCGGGGCATGGTCAAAGGCCAGCGTGTACAGCGCATCGAGGATGCGGTGGTTGCCGGTGAACCCGCCGTAGCTGGTCTCCACGCCGATGATGGCAACGATGTACTCGGCCGGCACGCCGCTTGCGGCGGCGATGCGATCCAGCGCCGCACGGTGGCGGGCATAGAACTCGCGGCCACCGCGGATGCGCGCGTCGTTGAGGAAGATCGGCCGGTATTCGGCCCAGGTGCGGGTGCGCTCGGCCGGGCGGGACATCGCATCGAGGATGCTCTGGCGCACCTGCGCCTGGGCCAGCACCTCGCGCACGCGGTTCGCGTCCACGCCATGGGTGCGCACCGCGTAATCGACGAAGTTGGCAATCCGCTGCGGGCGCGGGATCGCCGGATCGGCAACCTCCGCCGGCGCCTCCGGGCGCTGCTCCGGCGGCGACGGCACCGGCGCCAGCGGGGCGGGTCCGGCCGGCTCCTCGATGGGCTCGGGGAGCGGTGTTTCCGCTTCGGCCACCGGCTCGGGAAGGGGCGTGGGGGCCTCGGTCGCGCAGGCGGCGAGGGCGAAGGCGATCAGGCACGGGGCCAGGGGGAAAAAGGCGCGCGGATTCATCGGTCGCGAGGTTAGCATGGGGCGGCCGGACGCGGCCGCGTCCATCGCCGCGCGTTCATCATCATGGCGTGCGCCCGCCCGCGCCCGGCCGGCGTCACCCGCGCGCCGGCCGGTGGGCCGCGATCGACATCACCACGCCCATGCCCGCCAGCAGCGAGACCGCCGCGGTGCCGCCGTAGCTGAGCAGCGGCATCGGCACGCCCACCACCGGCAGCAGCCCCGACACCATGCCGCCATTGACCAGTACGTACACGAACATCGCCAGCCCGAGGCTGCCGGCCAGCAGGCGCGAGTAGCCGTCGCGGGCTTCGGCGGCGATCCACAGGCAGCGCCCGATCACGAACAGGTACAGCGCCAGCGTCACCACCACCCCGATCCAGCCGAACTCCTCGGCCAGCACGGCGAAGATGAAGTCGGTGGTGTGCTCGGGCACGAAATCCAGGTGCGACTGCGAGCCCTCGCCCCAGCCCTGCCCGGCCAGCCCGCCGGCGCCGATGGCGATCTTGGACTGGATGATGTTCCAGCCGGCCCCGAGCGGATCGCGCTCGGGGTCGAGGAAGGTCAGCAGGCGGTCCTTCTGGTAGGGCTGGAGCATCCAGAACCAGGCTGCCGGCGCCGCCGCCGCCACCGCGGCCGCCACCGCCGCGAACCACCACCAGGCCAGGCCGGCCAGGTACAGCGCGAACAGCCCGCTGGCCGCCACCAGCACCGCCGTGCCCAGGTCCGGCTGCAGCATGATCAGGCCCGTGGGCAGGCCGATGATGCCCAGGCACACCAGCACCACTCGCGTGCGCGGCGGGGGCCCGGCGAGGTTGAGGTACCACGCCGCCATCATCGGCAAGCTCAGTTTCATCAGCTCGGCGGGCTGGAAATAGAACACGCCCAGGTTCAGCCAATGCTGGCCGTGGCGGCCGGTGCCGATGAACAGCACCAGCACCAGTGGGATGATCGACAGGGCGTAGAGCGCCGGCGTCACCGCGCGCAGCCGCAGCGGCGTCACCCGCGACAGCAGCCACATTGCGCCAAGGCCGATGGCATAGCGGACCGCCTGGGCCATCTCCATGTTGGAGTCCTGGCCGCTGGCGCTGTGCAGCACCGCCAGCCCGATCGCCATCAGCGTGATGAGCGCGGCCAGCAGGGGCCAGTCCAGGGTGCGCGTGAACCGGCGCCACAGGTCCAGGAGCCACGCCAGGATGACGTTCATCGTGCCTCCGCCTGTCCCGCGTCCGGGACGTCAGCGGCGCCGCCTTGCGGCAGGCCAGCGGCCGCGGACGCCGCGCCCTGGCCCTCGTCCCCGTCTGCCGGCGGCCCCGACCCCAGCAGCCAGGCGTCGAAGATGCGCCGCGCGATCGGCGCCGCGGTGACACCGCCGTAGCCGCCGTGCTCGACGATCACGGCCACCGCGATCTGCGGATCCTCCGCCGGCGCATAGCCGATGAACAGCGCCTGGTGGCGCAGGTGGTAGGGCAGGCTGCGCGGATCAGTGCGCGCATCGCCGCGCCGTCCCACCCGCTGCGCGGTGCCGGTCTTGCCGGCCATGCGGTACTCGGCGTCGCGCGCCAGCGCGGTGGCGGTGCCGCGGCCGTGGATGGTTGCCTCCATGCCCTCCTGCACTGCCCGCACGTGACCGGGGCTGTCGCTGATCGCCGCTCCCTGCGGCGGCCGCGGCGCGCGCCAGGGCTGGTCATACCCGTCCCGTCGCGCCGCCAGCAGCGTCAGCGGGTGCAGCTGGCCGCCGTTGGCGATGGCGGCCGTTCCCCGCGCCAGCTGCAGGGCGGTGGCAATCCAGTAGCCCTGTCCGATCCCGGCGATCACCGTTTCACCCGGATACCAGGGCTCGCTGCTGCGGCCCAGCTTCCACTCCCGCGATGGCACGACGCCAGTGTTCTCGCCCACCAGCTCCACGCCCGTCGGCTCGCCGAACCCGTAGCGGCGCATGAACTGGGCGAAGCGGTCGATGCCCATCTCATAGGCCAGGTCGTAGTAGTAGTAGTTGATCGAGCGCGAGATCGAATCGCGCAGGTCCACCCAGCCGGCGCCGGCGCCGGCGTCGCGGTAGCCGCGGCGCTGGCCGGGGATGAAGAACTCGCCGGTAGAGAACACCCGGGACTCCGGCGTGCGCAGGCCGCTGTCGAGCCCCGCCAGCGCCACGAACGGCTTGATGGTGGATCCCGGCGGCCCCCCTCCCAGCACGTTGCGGTTGAACAGCGGCCGCGCCGGGTCGTCCATCAGCCTGCGGTAATCGGCGTGCGAGATCCCGTTGACGAACAGGTTGGGATCGAAACTGGGCAGGCTGACCATGCCCAGCACCTGGCCCGTGGCGGGCTCCACCGCCACCGCCGAGCCGTGCATCTCGCCAAAGGCCTCCACCATCGCCTGCTGCAGATCCAGGTCCACGCTCAGGCGCAGGTCACTGCCCGCCTGCGCGGGCAGCTGGCCCAGGGTCCGCAGCGCGCGGCCTTCCACGTTGGTCTCCACCTGCTCGTAGCCCACCTTGCCGCGCAGGAGCTCCTCGAAGGAACGCTCGATGCCGGTCCGCCCGGTGTAGGGGAACAGCACGTGGCTTTCGCCATAGCGCTCGACGTCGCCTTCGTCGGTACGTCCGACATAGCCGATCACGTGGGCAAAAAGCTCCCCGTGCGGATAGCGGCGATTGAGGTAGGGCACCACCTCCACCCCCGGGAAGCGCCAGCGGTCCACCGCGAACCGGGCCGCCTCCTCCTCGGTCACCCGCAGTTTCAGCGTCACCGGCTGGAAGCCGCGCCGGGCCCGCCGCTCTTCGCGGA
>JAAYXJ010000015.1 GCA_012515985.1 Gammaproteobacteria bacterium | reverse complement strand
GGCGGTGGAGGGCAGGGTGATCGAGCGGCCCACGGCCAGGCATTCGTTGAGCATGTTCCAGCCCTTGCCGGCCATGTCCACGCCGCCGATCAGCTGGCTGAGCGGGATGAAGACGTCCTTGCCGCGCACCGGGCCGTTCTGGAACGGCGAGTTGAGCGGGAAATGGCGGCGGCCGACGTCCACGCCCGGGGTCCCGCGGGGCATCAGCGCCAGGGTGATGCCGATGTCGCGCGTGTCGCTAATCAGCCCGTCCGGGTCGTACATGCGGAAGGCCAGCCCGATCAGGGTCGAGACCGGCGCCAGGGTGATGTAGCGCTTGTCGAAGGTGAGCCGCACGCCCAGCACCTGGGCGCCGTTCCACTCACCCTTGCAGACGATCCCGAAGTCCGGGATCGAGGTCGCGTCCGAGCCGGCAAACGGGCCGGTCAGGGCGAAGCAGGGCACCTCCTCGCCAACGGCCAGGCGCGGCAGGTAGTACTCCTTCTGCTCGGGCGTACCGTAATGCATCAGCAGCTCGCCGGGGCCAAGCGAGTTGGGCACGCCCACGGTGGAACTGACCACGCTGGAGGCGGTGGCGAGCTTCTGGATCACCTTGTGGTGGGCAAGCGCCGAGAAGCCCAGCCCGCCGTATTCCTTGGGGATGATCATGCCGAAGAAGCGGTTCTTCTTGATGAAGTCCCACAGCTCGGGCGGCAGGTCGGCCTCGACGTGGTTGATCTGCCACTCGTCCACCATCCGGCACAGCTCCTCCACCGGGCCGTCCAGGAAAGCCTGCTCCTCCTCCGTCAGCACGGGCTTCGGGTACGACAGCAGGACGTCCCAGTCGGGGTCGCCGGTGAACAGCTCGCCCTCAAAGCCCACCGAACCGGTTTCCAGCGCGATGCGCTCGGTCTGCGACAGCGGCGGCAGCACCTTGCGGAAGAACTTCAGCAGCGGCGCGGTGATCAGCGCCTTGCGCACCGGTGCCAACAGCAGCGGCAGGCTGACCAGCGCCAGCAGCACGGCGGCGACCGCGGTTGCGGGCGTGCTGGCGCCCAGCAGCCAGCCCACCAGCAGCGCGGTCACCGCGATCGCGACCCAGGTGGCCAGGCGCAGGCGGTGGTAGGCGGCGAACGCGCCGGTGAGGACCAGGAGGAGGAACGGGACCACAGCGCTCATGTCGGGACTCCTGCAGCGGCGGGCGCCCTGGCGTTGTTGCCTGCGGCCGCCGGAATGACCATACGCGGCAGTATGGGAACGCCGGGCGACGCTGTCAAACATCGGGCACGCGAGCGCCTGGCATGACGAAACGCCCCCGTATGGATACACTCGCGGCATGAAAAAGGCCGCTCCGGGCACGAAGAAGTCGACCAACAAGCCAAAGGAGCGCAACAGCCGCCTCAGCGCCGAAGACTGGGCCCAGGCGGCGCTTGACCTGATCGCCGAGCAGGGCGTCGCCGCGGTGGCGGTGGAGCCGCTCGCGCGCCGGCTGGGTGTCACGAAGGGCAGCTTCTACTGGCATTTCCCTTCCCGCGATGCGCTGCTGCAGGCTGCGCTGGAGCGCTGGGAAACCGTGGAGCAGGAGGCGATCTTCGGCGCCCTGGAAGCCATTACAGATCCCCATGAGCGCCTCCGCGGCCTGATCCTGATGGTCGCGTCGGAAATGCAGACGCACGTGATCTACAGCGCGCTGCTGCAGGCGCTGGACCACCCGATCGTGCAGCCGGTGATCGGCCGGGTATCCGAGCGCCGGCTGGAATACCTCACCGCTGCCTTCCGGCAGGTCGGCTTCGACCGCCCGCAGGCGCAGCATCGCGCGCGCCTGGCGTACAGCGCCTACGTCGGCTTCCTCCAGCTGCAGCTGCAGCTGCCGCAGTCGCGCCTTGATCACGAGACCTACGAGCAGTACATCGGCCACGTGATGGAGACCCTGATCCCCGCATAGCGGGACGTGGAACCGGCCGGGCAGCACAGCTCCGCCTGCGATCCACCGGTCCATGCTGCACCGCAGCGCGGCTTCCCCCGGGTGCAGCGGGTAAGCTTTCCGCTTTCCCGCGTAAAAAGCGGGTTTTTTTGCAGCATTTCCCGGAGGCAAGATGAACGCAGTCCCCGCAGCACGGGCCCTGTCCGTCAACGGCAGCGCGCTGGCGGCGCTGAACCAGTGGGTGGCCGATGTGGCCGCGCTGACCCGCCCCGACGCGATCCACTGGTGCGACGGCAGCGAAGGCGAATACCAGGCGCTGGTCGAGGCCATGCTCGCCGACGGCACCCTGGTGGCGCTCAACCAGGACACGCATCCGGGCTGCTACCTCCACCGCTCCGATCCGGACGACGTTGCCCGGGTCGAGCACCTCACCTTCGTCTGCACTTCCGAACGCGACGATGCCGGGCCGAACAACCACTGGATGGCCCCGGACGAGGCGCACGCCAAAATCGATGGCCTGTTCGACGGCTGCATGCGCGGGCGCACCATGTACGTGGTGCCGTACTGCATGGGACCGATCGATTCGCCGCTGGCCCGCTGCGGGGTGGAAATCACGGACTCGCCGTACGTGGTGGCCAACATGCGCATCATGACGCGCATGGGCGCCGCGGCGCTGGCCCGCATCGAGCGCGAAGGCGCGGAAGGCAAGCCGTTCGTGAAGGGGCTCCACTCCACCGGCGAGCTCGACCCGGAGCGGCGCTTCATCATGCACTTCCCCGAGGAGCTCTCGATCAAGTCCTACGGCTCCGGCTACGGCGGCAATGCCCTGCTCGGAAAGAAATGCCATGCCCTGCGAATCGCCTCGTACCAGGCGCGCCAGGAAGGCTGGCTGGCCGAGCACATGCTGATCGTGGGCGTGGAAAACCCTGAAGGCGAGACCCACTACATCGCCGCCGCATTCCCCAGCGCCTGCGGGAAGACCAACCTGGCGATGCTGATCCCGCCCGAAGGCTATCGGGAGAAGGGCTGGAAGGTGTGGACGGTGGGCGACGACATTGCCTGGATGCACCGCGGAGAGGATGGCCGCCTGTGGGCGATCAACCCGGAAGCCGGGTTCTTCGGTGTCGCCCCCGGTACCTCGGCGAAATCAAACCCGAATGCGCTCGCATCGATCCAGCGCGACACCATCTTCACCAACGTCGCGGTGACCGACGACAACCAGCCCTGGTGGGAGGGCCTGGATGACCGCGTGCCGGCGCTGGACTGGCAGGGGCGCCCGTATGATCCGGCCAACGGTCCGGCCGCGCATCCGAACTCGCGTTTCACCGTCAGCGCCAGGCAGTGCCCCACGTACTCGCCGCACAGCGAGGACCCGCAGGGCGTGCCGATCAGCGCGATCGTGTTCGGCGGCCGCCGCGCTGCGCTGGTGCCGCTGGTGTTCCAGGCCCGTGATTGGGCCCACGGCGTCCTCGTGGGCGCGGCGATGGCATCGGAGACGACGGCCGCGGCGACGGGCAAGGTCGGCGTTGTCCGGCGCGATCCGATGGCGATGAAGCCGTTCTGCGGCTACCACTTCGGCGATTACTTCAGCCACTGGCTCTCGTTCGACCAGCTGGGCGCGCGGCTGCCGGGCATCTTCCACGTCAACTGGTTCCGCAAGGACGACGACGGCCGCTTCATGTGGCCGGGCTTCGGCGAGAACATGCGCGTGCTGGAGTGGATCATCGGCCGGGTCAAGGGCGAGGCGGACGCGGTGGAAAGCCCCGTGGGCCTGCTGCCCGCGGCGGACGGCATCAACCGCGAAGGGTTGGAAGGCGTTGATTTCGAACAGCTCTTCCATATCGACGAAGATGGCTGGGCCCACGAGTTCGCCGCGATCCGCAGGTACCTTGGGGAGCTGCAGCCGCGCCTTCCCGAAGCCCTTGCCGGCCCCGCGGGGCATTCGTCCTGATCTGAACCCGCGCACGGGCCCGCCGGTCCTGCACGCGCAGGGCCGGCCGGGCGCCGTCAGCGGATACGGGTGCCCAGGATGCTCCAGCCGACCAGGTGCGGGTCGTGGTGGAGCGGCGCGGCCCTGGCGTCGGTGAATCCTGATCCACGCAGGCTGCGCAGGAAATCCTCGCAGCCGGCCTCGTCCAGGGCGTGGGCAACCAGCTCCTGGCTGCGCAGGCGCGCGTCGTGCAGCGCGTCCACATGCCTGGCATGCGCGGCTGCCGCCGCGTCGGCGTCCATCGCACCGCGGATGAGGGCGTCGATGCGCGCGGCAATCTGTCCCCGCGCATCGAACAGGGCATCGGGAAAGGCTTCGCCGGCCGCCAGCCGGTCCAGAGACTGCATGGCGGCGTTGAAGGCGGCGCGCGCGCGCGCGGCATCGGGGTCCGCCGCCAGCCGCTCGCGCTCTCCGCGCGCGGCCATCGCCATGTAGGGATAGATCGCGGCGGCTCGCTCCATCAGCCCCCCGGGCGCGCCAAGCCAGTCGATCAGGCGCACCTCGGCGTTGGCCACCTGGGCCAGCCTGGAGCTGGCATGGTGGACCACCAGCGCGAGCCGGCCCCGGTCGGCCGTAATCCGCGCGACCTCCGTCACCGAGCGCTTGAGATCCGAATATTCGATGCCGTACTGGCTTGCGACGAGGGTGAAGCAGGCCTCCGGAAAACCGGTGTCTTCAGCCGCCCGGCCAGAATGGAACCGGATCCGGTTGCGGCAGCCTGCGGGTGTGGACGCCAGCCATGCCGGGTCCGGCGAAGCCAGGTCGATTGCGTCCACCTGCGGCATGTCATCGGCGCGCAGCTCGCACAGCAGGGCGGGGAGGGGGCCATTGCCCGTCCCGATGTCCAGGACCCGGTCGTCCGCGCCCAGCGGTGCGAAGGCCGCTTCCCAGAATGCCCTGATTGCGCCGGCGTAGTTGCCCTGGAAGGAACCGGCCAGCGAGTGCAGCGCGCCCGTCTGCCAGAACCTGGTCCATGCGTCCCGACGCGCGCTGCGCCCGGTGTTCATCGCTGCGGCATCAGAACGTGAATTCCGGGACCTTGGGAGGCTCCACGCCCTCCATCCGGAACCGCGCATTGAAGGCGACGGTGATGCGCAGGCCCTCGGTCTCAGGCTCGAACGAGGTGACCTCGTGCAGCAGCCAGGAGGGGAACAGCACCAGTTGCCCGGGCTTCAGCCGCACCGGGATGTTGCCGACGTGGAAGGGCGACCTCATGCGGTGCGACGCCATGTCCACGAACATGGTATTGGCGGCGAACGGACTGATGAAGGTCAGCCGGCCGCTGTCAGGGCTTTCCTCGTCGCCCTCCTGGCAGACACAGTACACGCCTGACCAGGAGTGCATGGGATGGTTGTGCACGCCGAAATAGCCGCCGCGTCGGGTGATGTGGAACCAGGACTCATACGCGATGTGCAGGCGCTGCAGGGTCGCCGTGTCGTAGCCGCTCAGCTCGCCGATGCTCTGGTACAGCGTGGCAAGGCAGAAATCCCGCAGCTTCGCCACTGCGGGATGCGGCCAGTCGAAGAGACTGAAGGAACTCTCGAACAACGCGCTGTTGCGATGGGTGAACGGGTCAGGGTTTGCGTAGCGATCGCCCTGTGCCTCGCACTCCAGGAAGAACTGGCGCAGCTCGGCATTCAACGATGCAGGGTCGCCAGCTTGCTCGGAAATGATCGGAACCGCGAATGCGGTGATGATGTCAGCCATTGGTCTCTGCGGGATATTGGAGGCGTGGGACTGTTGCCGTGCCCCTTGGAACCCACCGGCCGTGGGGTTGGGCAAACAGGGCTCAGGGAGTGGGTGGCGCTGGGGGGGGGGCGCCGAAGGGTGGCCCCCACTTTCGCGTTTACCGGTTCGCGGGGGTCATCCGCCGACGATGTTCCAGCTCCTGCTGGCTGCTTTCCCTCTGCCGCCGGCGTTCCGCCACGGTGGTACAGGTCACCTGCTTCCTGTGGCTGCCGGTCACCTGGCGCCGCTCGCACACCTGCCGGCTGTCTTCGCGGGCGCCAGTCAGGATCGTGTTGATCCGCTCCTGGGCGTTGAACAGCTCCACCTTCTGGGCATCGGTCAGTGCCTCGACGCTGCCTGTCGCCCCAAGCTCAAGCTCCATCTGCTCGAGGAGGTTCAGCACGGCGGTGCGGTCAGCGGCGCCGATCTCGACATAGGTTTCGCGGTCTGCGAGATCCGAGCGGATCTTCGCGGCCTGTTCGGACAGGGGCCTGGAAGCGAGATCCAGGTCGATATCATCCGACGCGATTGACGATGCTGGCGCGAGCGCGAGCGTGCCCGACAGGACGAGCGCGAAAAGCCTTGCAGACATCTGGTTCCCCTTGGGTGTCGCTGTGAAAGACAAGCGCCCTGTATAGCGTCTTTCAGGGCCGGAAGACAAACATCTGGCCCCGTTTCCGCGACCTGCCGGGGATCGGGTCCTAATTCGTCGTCATCTGCCTGTAGCGTTCGAACTTGGCTTTGTCGATCGCTGTGCGCTCTTCCCACTCCGCAGCGGTGATGCAGATGTTCTGCTTGCGGTGGCTGCCCGAGATGCGCATGCGCTGGCACACCAGGCGGTCGTCGTTCGCCGAGCCGGTCAGGATGGCGTTGATCTCGTTCTGGTCGTTGTACATCCGGACCTGGTTGCGGCTGGTGAGCTCGTCGATGGAGTCGGCCGCACCCATCCGGGTCTCCATCCGCGCAAGCAGCTCCAGCACGCGCCGACGGTCGCTTTCGGCCAAATCGGGGTATTTCTCCCCTGCGGCCAGGTCGGCCCTGAGCTGGGTCGCCATCTGCGTGACCGCGTTGCCGTCTCCGGCGTCGGATGCATGGGCGATGGCCCCGGCCGCAGCCATCATGAAGGCGAGGGCGGGAATCAGGGCGGAGCGGATCAGTGCGGAAACCCCCATGGACGGGACTCCTGTCCAGTGAACAGGCCCCTGTCTAGCATCCCCCCAAATGGGGGTCAAGGCGCGGCCTCGTCTTCGTGTCCTGAAAAAAGAAGGGGCCCCTTGCGGGGCCCCTTCCAGTACAGCATTGACCAGCGTGGATCAGAAGCGCTGGGTGTAGCGGACGTAAGGCACGCGGCCCCACGGATCGTACAGGTACGAGTCGTACGAGCTGCCGCCAAGGCGCTGGTCGAACGCCGGCTCCTTGTTGGCAACGTTGTTCACGCCGAGCGTGATGGTGGCGTTCCACGGAGCATCGTAGCTGACCTGCACGTCGTGGATGGTCCACGAGGCGACGTTCGGGCTGAAGCCATTGGCTTCGTTCAGCGCCGGGTTGTCCGCACGGGTCTTGTGGATGTAGCTCAGGTTCCACACGAACGTGAAGTCGTTCACGTTCCACGAGTTGCTCAGGCTGGCGCGGTACTTGGGGTAGCCCATGTAATTGACCGCGTTGGTGCCACCGTTGGAGCGGTACTCGAACACGTTCGAGAACGCCAGCATGTTGCGCATCGTGCCCCAGCCGCCCATGTCGAAGTTGGTGCGGATGGTGCCGTCGATGCCGCGGGTGTCGATCCAGCCGATGTTGGCCGAACCGGTCTGCGCGTTGACGATGCCGCCCGTCGCCGGGTCGAACTGCGCACCCAGGCCGAGGCTCTCGTTCGGCACAGTGGTGCCCTGCGGGAACTCCGAGATGCCCGACGGGCAGATCGCGGTGGTGCCGCGCAGGCAGCCCACGACGGTGCTCACGCCGACACCGGCGATCGAGTCGGTGATCTCGATGTCGTAGTAGTCAACCGTCACGTTCAGCCAGTCGGTGGCGTCCCACACCACGCCGAAGCCGAACTGCTTGGACTGCTCCGAGGTCAGGTTCGGGTTGGCGATGCTGTAGGTGGTCACCTGCGTCGAGCAGTCCGGACGGCCCACCAGCATCTGGCAGGTGGCCGGATCGTTGGTCGCAGCGGCGCTGAACGAGGTCTTCTGGGTCAGCAGGTTCAGCGGCGGGGCACGGAAGCCTTCGCCGTAGGTGGCACGCAGGGTCAGGGTGTCCAGCGGCTGCCAGCGAACCGAGACCTTCGGGGCGAAGTCGCTGCCGTAATCGCTGTAACGCTCGTAGCGGCCCGCGAAGTTGAGCTCGAGGTTGTCGAGCACCGGGAACAGCAGTTCGGTGTACGCGGCCCACACGTCGCGGCCGCCCGACGCCGAGTTACCCGCCGAACCCACGATCTGGCCCGACTCGGACAGCGGATCGTAGTTGTCCTGGTAGTACTCCTCGCGGAACTCGGCGCCCAGCACCATGGCTGAAGACCCGCCGGCCATGTCGAACAGGTCGAACGCGGCCGAACCGAAGAACTCCTTCTGGGTGGTCTTCATGTCACGGTAGATCGTGGCAGTGAAGCCCAGCGCGCCTGGGTCGCCGGCGAACGGATCGTAGATGTTGTAGTTGCCTTCGTCGATCTGGACCTGGGCGAGGCCGCCCACGACGTAGTTCTGGCCGACGTCGGTCGCACGCGACTCAACGTAACGCGCGCCGAACTCGAGGTCGACTTCGCCCACGCGGCCTTCGAAGCCACCCATGAAGTTGTAGACGGTGTTTTCGATGCGGCCGTCACGGTTGCCCAGGGCGGCGAAGCGGTGGAACAGCCACAGGTCGCTGTCGGCGACGTTGGCGTACTCAGTGGCATTGCCGTCC
>JAAYXJ010000079.1 GCA_012515985.1 Gammaproteobacteria bacterium | reverse complement strand
GCGCCAGCACATCGCGCGCACTGACCTCGGAGTTGCCCTGCAGCTCGCCGGCGGCGCGGAACATCAGCGCCATGTACTGGCGGACCGCGGCGTTGCGGGCGACCTCGCGCCGGGCCAGGTCGCGCTCAAGCGCTGCTTCCCGCCCCTGCAGAACCACGCCGGTGATGCCTGCGGCCACGCTCGCCAGCGCCACCGCGCCCAGCGCGAACGCCAGGCGGTGGCGCCGGAACGCGCGGCCCCAGACGTAGGCAAGGGTTGGCTTGCGGGCCTTGACCGGCCGCTGGTCCAGCCAGGCGCGGATGTCGTCGGCCAGTTCGTCGGTGGTGCGGTAGCGGCGCTCCGGTTCCGGCTGCAGCGCCTTGCGGACGATGTTGTCCAGGTCTCCGCGCAGCGCCCGCGCCGCCGGCCCGCGCAGGCGGCTGCTGGGGGCAGGCGGATCCTGCAGCGACAGGCGTTCGAGCGCGCGCACCAGCGGCAGTCCTGCCAGCTTCCACGGGCGCTCGCCTGTGAGCAGTTCGAACATGATCACGCCCAGCGCGTAGACGTCGGTTGCGGTGGATATCGCGCCGCCGTTGAGCTGTTCGGGCGCGCAGTAGTCGGGTGAAGCGCGGATCGCCTGGGTGGCCTCCGCGTCCGTCCCGGGCTCCGGCCCCAGGTGTTTGGCGATCCCGAAGTCAAGCAGCTTGAGCTGCCCCTGGGCGGTGACCAGGATGTTGCCGGGCTTGAGGTCGCGGTGCACGACCAGGTGGCGATGGGCGTGTCCCACCGCTTCGCAGGCCTGCAGCAGCAGAATCAGGCGCTTGCGCAGCGGCAGGCCGCCGGCATATTCGGTCAGCGGCACCCCATCGACGTACTCCATGACAACGAATGGCGTGTGCCCATGCTCGCCCCCGTCCAGGAGGTGGGCGATGCCGGGGTGCTCGAGCCGGGCCAGGATGCGCCGTTCGGCGGCGAAGCGCGCGCGGTCCTGTTGCGAATCCATCCGCGGCATGAGCTTGAGCGCGGCGCGCTGCTGGAAGTCCACCCCGGTGCGCTCGACCAGGTACACCTCGCCCATGCCGCCGCGTCCGATGAGCGAACGGACCCGCCAGCGGCCGATCAGGGTGCCCGGGGCAAGCAGCGATGGCGGGGGCGGCGCCACCTCTGCCGGAGCGGTCGCGGCGTTGGCCCGATCCAGCAGGGCCAGGACCTCCTCCCGCAGCCCGGGATCGGGCTCGAGCGCGTCCAAGGCGTTCCTGCGCCCTTCCGGCGGCGTATCGACCAGCAGGTCGAACAATTCCCATGCACGCTTCCAGCGCGTCGCATCCATACCGTCCCCCTTCCTGGCCAGGATTGCAGGCCATCCCGCGCGGCCCCGACCCTGCGCCGAGTATAGCTGCCCCCCCGGCAGCCCACGGATGCCGTTGATGGCTGGGGAGCGTGTAGTATCGACAGCCGCCGCAGTGGGACCGCGCTTGAGGCTGGGGCGCGTGCGGGCAGTTGGGGGCTGCCCGCGCGGCCGGGGTTCCGTTTTGCTGGAGGTGGAGGGCACCTGCGCACCTGATGACGAGCCAGGCCGACATCGCTGCACGCAAGCCAATGCGCGAGCGCCTGGGCGGCGTCGCGGGCGGCATCATCGGGCCGGGCCTCGGCGGCTTCTGGCGCTGGTGGGGCCGCGCCCTCGCGAGCTGGCTGCCCGCGCGCATGCGCGCACTGCTCGAGCTCGACGGTCGCCGCCTCCTGCTGCGGCACGCTGGCGGCGTGCTTGAAGTCGCGCTGGAGCGCAGTGGGCAGGCGCGCGAGCTTGTGCGCCTGCCGGTGCAGGTGGACCCGGCAGGCGATGATCCGCTGCAGGGGCTGCTGCCGCCGGCCATCGGCAACCTGCCGCGCTGGGCGGTGCTGCCCGCCGACTCGGCGCTGCGGCGCCAGATGCTTGTCCCCGCAGCGGCCGGGGAGCGGCTGCACGAGGTGCTCGGCTTCGAGATCGACCGCCAGACCCCCTTCGCCGCCGGCGACGTGCGCCATGCCGCGCGCGTGACCGGCCGTCGCCCGGACGGGCAGCTGGAGGTTGAGCTGGTGGTGGTGCCGCGCGCGGCCTTCAACGCCGCGCTGGCCCGGGTGGGGGCCGCCGCGGGGGGCTTGGCGGGGGTGGACCTGGACGACGCGCGCGGCGAGCCGCTGGGCGTGAACCTCCTGCCCGCTGGCGATCGCCACCGCCGGGCCGATCCCCTGCGGCGATGGAACCTGGTATTGGCGGTGGTCTCGGTCGTCGCGGTGGCCAGCGCCATGTGGATGGTGCTGGACAACCGCCGCGAGGCGGCCGATACGTTTGAGCAGGCATCGCTGCAGCGGATCGCCCAGGCGCGCGAGGCCTCGGACCAGCGTCGCCAGGTGGCCGATCACATCGAGGGCATGCAGCACCTGGCCGCGCTGCGCGCCGCCCGGCCCACGATGGTTGAAGTGCTGGACGAGCTGAGCCGGCGCCTGCCGGACAATTCATTCCTGGAGCGGCTCTCGATCGAGGGCGACCGGCTGCTGCTCATCGGGCAGAGCAGGGAGGCCTCGGCCCTGGTGCGCGAACTCGGCGGGTCCCGGCTGTGGCGCGATCCGGCGCTGGCAGGGGCGCTGCAACCGGATCCGCGCAGCAGGCGGGACCGGTTCACGCTGACTGCTGAACTGGTGGTCGCCGATGCGGGTGCCCGCCGCGGCGATGCTGGAGGCGCCGATGCGCAGCACGATCCCTGACCGCGAACGCTGGCTGGCGCTGGGCCTGCTGCTGTTGGCGATCGCCGCCGGCTACCTGCTCCTGGTCCATCCGTGGTGGACCCGGCCGATGCTGGAGCTGGAGGGGCGGATCGAAGCGCTGCAGCAGCGCGACCTGCGCGCGCGCATGGCGCTGACGCAGCAGCCGGAGGTGCTGGAGCGGCTCCAGGCCCTGCAGGCGCAGGCCGCGCGCGAGCCCGGCTTCATGGAAGAAAACAGCCCCGAGCGCGCCACCGCGGCGCTCGTCCAGCACCTGGAAACAATCGTTGCCCAGGCGAGCCCAAACAACCGCAGCTGCGCGATCGTCAACCGGTCGCCGATGACCCAGGCGCGCGAGCCGCGCTTCCCGCGGGCGGTGGTGGGCGTGCGCCTGCGCTGCGGCAACGCCGAGCTGGCGAGCGTGCTCCACGCCCTGGAGAGCGGTGCCCCGCGCCTGTTCGTGGAAAACCTCAACGTGCTTTCGCAGCAGTCATTCGCCGATGCCTCGGCGCCGGGACAGGGCTTGGGGCTGGACGTGAGCTTCGACCTGGTGGGCTACGTGCGGCCCACGCCGGCGGGGAATGCGGATGCGGATTGACGAAGCCGGCCCGCGCACCTGGCTGCTTGCGGCGTTGGCGCTGTGGGCGGTGGGCACCTGGGTCGTGGCCGCGGCCGGCCTGGGTGGCCGGGTGGAGTCCCTGCCCGCCGATCCCGCCCTGCTGCAGCCGCTGCCGCAGTCGTCGCCCGCCGCCAGCGAGCGTCTGGGCCCGCCGGGCCAGTACGCCGCCATCGTCGACCGCGCGCTGTTCGCCCCCGACCGCCGGCACCGGCCGTTCCTGCTGGAGCCTGGCGAAGACGAGGGCCAGGCGGCCGACGGCTTCGACGTGGTCCTGACCAGCGTGCTGATCACGCCGGGGCTGGAGATGGCGATCGTGCAGCGTGACGACGGCGCCGCGATCCCCTTCCGTGTTGGTGGTTCCGCACCGCAGGCGCCCGGCTGGCGCCTGGTGTCGGTGGCACCGCGCAGCGCCACCTTCGCCGGCCCGGGTGGAGAGCGTGTGCTGGAATTGCGGGTCTTTGACGGCGTGGGAGGGCAGCCGCCCACGCCGGTCGACAGGCGTGGCCGCGAAGCGGCGCAGGCCGTGGAAGCCGGCGCGGCGGGCAACGGTGACAGCCCGCGCAGGGAAGCGCAGTCCGCGGCGCCCGGCACCGCCCGTCCCGAATCCGCCGCGGCGGCCGAACAGGTCACCCCGGCACAGCAGGCCGAAGCGATCCGGCGCAGGATCGAGGAGCGTCGCGCGCGCCTGCGCGAACAGCGACAGCAGGCGCCGGCAGCGGCGCGGGAGAACCCTTAGAGTGCAGCCCATGATGTCTTCCCGATGGATCAAGGCGCCGCTGGCCACCACCCTGGCCCTGCTGCTGGCCGCTTGCGCAACCCCGATGCCCGAGATCCAGCGCCGCGGCGCGGCAGACATGCCGGTCCCGGTGGTCCGGAGCACGCCGCTTGAGGACGAGGCCGACGGCCCCCGCGCGCAGGTCCGCCACGGCAGCGGCCAGACCATCAACCAGGCTGCCGCCAGCGCGCCGCGCCCCGGGCTCGCGGCCAGCAGCGGCGAGTCCACGTTCAATTTCGAGGGTGCGCCGCTGCATGCGGTGGTCAAGGCGATCCTGGGCGACATGCTCGGCCAGAACTACGTGATCGCGCCGGAAGTGCAGGGTACTGTGACCCTGGCCACGCCGCGGCCGGTGGGCGCGGCCGGCGCGCTGAACCTGCTGGAAATGGTGCTGGGCTGGAACAACGCGCGCATGATCTACAGCGGCGGGCGCTACAACATCGTTCCGGCAGAGGGGGCGGTGGCCACGGGTACGGTGTCGCCGCGCGCCGGGGGCACCGAGGGCGCGCGCGGTTTCGAGGTCCGGGCGGTGCCGCTGCGCTACATCTCCGCGACCGAGATGGAAAAGGTGCTCGAGCCCTACGCGCGCCCGGACGCGATCGTCAGCGCCGACAACGCCCGCAACGTCATCACCATTGCCGGCACCGCCACCGAGCTGGACAACTACCTGCGCACGATCGAGATCTTCGACGTCGACTGGCTGGCCGGCATGTCGGTGGGTGTGTTCCCACTCGAGACCGGGCGTGCCTCGCAGGTGGTCGGCGACCTGGAAGCCGTGTTCGGCGAGGAAAGCGGCTCGCCGGTGGCGGGAATGTTCCGCTTCATGCCGCTCGATGGCGCCAACGCGATCATGGTGATCACCCCGCAGGCCGCATACCTGGGCGAGGTGCAGCGCTGGCTGGAGCGGATCGACAGCGCCGGGCGCGATGCGCGGCTGTACTCCTATGAGCTCAAGTACATCAAGGCGATGGACCTGGCCGACCGTCTGGCGGAGGTGTTCGGCGCCGGCGGCGGACGCCGGGACAGCGGCGGTTCCGCCTCGCTGATGCCGGGGCTGCAGTCCACCACGATCCGCGGCAGCGGCGTGGGCGGGCGCGGCAGCAGCCTGCCGGTGGGCGGCGAGTTCAGCGACGGCGGCGACGCCAGGCAGCGCGGGCAGGGCAGCCGCTCCGGCCGGGCCGGCATGGGTGGCTCCGGCGGCCAGCTCGACCTCGGGGATGCCGGCCCGGGCTCGGGCAGCGTCACCCTGGAGGTCGACGGCGACGAGGTCGGGGTGTCGGCGGTGGAAGAGACCAACACCTTGCTGGTTCGCGCCACCTCCCAGGCGTGGAAATCGATCCGCGAAGTGGTCGAGCGCCTGGACGTGATGCCGATGCAGGTCCACATCGAGGCGCAGGTGGTGGAGGTTGCCCTGACCGACGAGCTCCGCTACGGCGTCAACTGGTTCATCGAGAACGGAGGGCAGCAGGCCTACGGCCTGCCGAGCCTGAGCCTGGCCGACAACCCGCTGCTGCCGCGCAACTGGAGCACGTTCGGCGGCAACATCCTCGGTGCGGGTGAAAACCGGGGCATGACCTGGATGCTGTTCAAGAACGACGCGGCGGCCATCATCAGCGCGCTCGACGAGGTCACCGACCTGCGGCTGCTGCAGACCCCATCGGTGTTCGTGCGCAACAACGCCGAGGCCGAGTTCAACGTGGGCAGCCGGATCCCGGTCAACTCGGTCTCGATCAATCCGGTCGTGGGCAGCGACACGGCGTATTCGCAGGTGCAGTACCTGGACACCGGCATCATCCTCAAGGTGCGTCCGCGCATCACCCAGGACGGCACGGTGTTCCTGGACATCGCCCAGGAAGTGAGCTCGCCCCTGGGAGATCCCGACGAATACGGCAACGTGCGCATCGACACCCGCTATCTCAAGACCGAGGCCGCGGTGCAGTCGGGCGAGACGGTGATGCTGGCCGGCTTGATCACCGACGGCACCAGCCGCGGCTCGGCGGGCCTGCCGGGCCTGAGCCGGATCCCGGTGGTGGGCGCCCTGTTCGGCCAGCAGCGCAACCGGGTCGAGCGGACCGAGGTGATCATCCTGCTCACGCCCAGCATCGTGCGCAATCCCATGGACGCGCGCAGGCTGACCGACGAGTACAGCCGCCGTTTCCGGGCCATGGAACCGCTCCACCAGCGCGAGGATGCCGCGCGGGCGGCGGCGCAGGCCGCCGAAGGCGCGGACTGAGCGGTCCGGCCGCCGATGTCCGCACTGCCGGTTGTCCTGCTGCCGCTGGGGGCCGACGATGACGCCCTGGACGCGTGCCTGGCCGCTCTTGAGGCGGGCACGCCGGGCGGTACCCGGGTGTGGCTGGCGGACGATGCCCGCGCCGGGCCGCGCGGGCTGGCGATCGTGGAGAAGTGGCTGGCCGGCACCCGCATGCGCGGCGACTACAGCCGGCGCCAGCGCGCCATCGGCGAAGTGGCCCACCTGGACGAGGCGCTCCGCGCCTGCGGGGACGCCGATGTGGCGGTGCTGGCCGCCGATGCGATCCCGGCGCCCGGCTGGCTGGAGGCGCTGGCGGCCTGCCTGTCGGGCGATGCTTCGATCGCCACTGCCACGCCCTGGTGCAACGCCGGCGAGGCCGCCGCCTGGCCGCGCATCGGCGAGGTCGACCCGGTCCCCACGGACCTCGCGCGCATCGGCCGGGCCTGCACGAGGCTGCGGCCCCTCCGCCCCGAGCTGCCCGCCGCGGTGGGCCACGCGGTGCTGCTGCGCGGCACCGCGCGCGCGCGCGTTGGCGGGCTGGACGCTTCCAGCTATGGCTCCTGGTACGCCGCGCTGATCGACCTTTCGCTGAGGCTGTCGGGGCTGGGCTGGCGCAACGTGCTGTGCGAAACCGCGTACGTCGCCCGCGGCGGCGAGGGTGGACCGGCCGACGGCGACATGCAGGCGCTGGCGTCCCGCTGGCCGGGCTGGCATCCGCGGCTGGCAGAATTCCTGATGCGCGATCCGCTGGCGCAGGCGCGCGCCGGGTTGCATGCGGCGCTGGACGCGCTGGAAGGTGAACCGCCGCAGCGCGAGCTGTTTCCGGCGGACGGCCAGGCCGACGGCGGGGGGGGCGGCCCATGAGGTCCGCCATCGCCGCGGTCGTGGTGACCTACCAGAGTGCATCGACCATCGGCCCATGCCTCGACCGCCTGCGGGCGGCGGAAGGCGTGGTCCAGATCCGGGTCGTGGACAACGGCTCCAGCGACGGCACCATGGCCATCGTCCAGCGCCATGCCGCCAGCGATCCGCGCGTGCGCTTCATCGCCAACCCCGACAACCCGGGGTTCGGCGCTGCCTGCAACCAGGGCGTGGCGGCCGCGGCCGGCGAAGCCGCGGCATGGATCGCCCTGGTCAATCCGGACCTGCTGGTGGAAGAGGACACGCTGGCGCGGATGGTCGCCCTGGCGTGGACGGCGGCGGGCGAGCGGCGCGGGCCGGACGGCGCCGGCGATGGGGCGCCTCATGATCCCCCCTGCGTGCTGCTGGGGGCGGACCTGGTCGGCACCGATGGGGAGCGCGACGCGGCCGCGCGCCGCCGGGACCCGGACTTCGGTGCAATGTTGCGGGCCCTGCTGGCGGGTGGGGGCCGCAGTTCGGCCGCCATGGCGATCCCGCCCGACGACCGCCTTGCGCTGCAGCCGGTGGAAGCAGTGTCCGGTGCGCTGATGCTGATGCCGCGCGCGCTGTACGAGCGCCTGGGCGGGTTTGACGAGGGCTATCGGCTGCACGCCGAAGATCTGGACCTGTGCCGGCGCGCGCGCGGGGCCGGGGCACTGGTGGCGGTGGCCAACCGCGCGCGGGTGGTGCATGTACGCGGCGTGTCGAGCCGCGCGAGGCCGGTGTTCGTGGAGTGGCACAAGCATCGTGGCCTGGCGCGCTATTTCCGCAAGTTCGAGGCGGGGCGCCGCGCGCTGCCGGTGCGCCTGGCGGCCTATGCCATGATCTGGGGCCGTTTCCCCTTCGCGGCCCTGCGCGCGGCCATCAGGCAGCGGCTGGCCTCCCGGACCCCGGATCAACATGCCGGTCATTGAATCGCTGCTCGACACCGACCTGTACAAACTCACCATGATGCAGGCGGTGCTGCACCAGCATCCGGCGGCCGAGGCGGTCTACCGGTTCCGCTGCCGGACGCCCGGCGTCGACCTGTCCCGGCATATCGATGAGATCTCGGCGGAGATCGATGCGCTGTGCACGCTGCGGTTCACCCGGGAAGAGCTGGACTGGCTGCGTGGCCTGCGCTTCATGAAGCCGGACTTCGTGGATTTCCTCGGGCTGTTCCGGCTGGACCGCAAGTACCTGCGCCTGCGAGCGTCGTCGGCGGAACAGGGCGGGATCGAGCTGGAAGCGAGCGGCCCATGGCTGCACACGATCCTGTTCGAGGTGCCGCTGCTGGCGATCGTGAGCGAAGTGCACATGCGCCACGCCGCCGGCGCCGACGTGCGCGGGGAAGGACTGCGCAGGCTGAAGGACAAGGCGGGGCGGCTGCGCGACGCGGTGGGCTACGAGGACTGCCGGATCACCGACTTCGGCACCCGCCGCCGCCATTCGCGGGAGTGGCACGGCGAGGTGGTCGCGATGCTGGCCGAAGAGCTGGGGCCGAAGTTCGCGGGTACCAGCAATGCCGACCTGGCCCGCCGGCTGGGCCTCAACCCCCAGGGGACGATGGCCCACGAGTGGCTGCAGGCGTTCCAGGCGCTGGGGCCGCGGCTGCGTGATTCCCAGGTGGCGGCGTTCGACAGCTGGGCCCGCGAGTACCGCGGGGACCTGGGGGTCGCGCTGACCGACGTGATCGGCCTGGATGCGTTCCTGCGCGACTTCGACCTGTATTTCTGCAAGCTGTTCGACGGGATGCGCCACGATTCGGGCGATCCCTTCGAATGGGGCGAACGGATGATCGCGCACCTGCAGGCGCATCGCATCGACCCGATGGGCAAGGTGCTGGTGTTCAGCGACAGCCTCGACATCGACCTGGTGATGCGCCTGTACCAGCGGTTCCGCGGGCGGGCGCGGATGTCGTTCGGGATCGGGACCAACCTGACCAACGACGTGGGCGTGCCGCCGCTGAGCGTGGTGATGAAGATGGTCCGCTGCAACGGGCAGCCGGTGGCCAAGCTCAGCGATTCGCCCGGGAAGACCATGTGTGACGACCCCGGGTACCTGGCCTACCTGCGGCAGGTGTTCGACGTCGCCTGATCCGCGCCGGGGCGCGCGCCGGCGTCAGCGGTGGCGGTTGATGGTGTCGCGCAGCTCGCGGGCGGCGTTGGCCGCGGCGTCGGCGTAGTCGGCTCCGTTCGAGGCGTACAGGATCGCCCGGGAGGAGCTGACCATCAGGCCGGTGCCATCGGCAGTGCGCGCGTTGCGAACCACCGCCCCGGCGTCGCCGCCCTGGGCGCCCACCCCGGGCACCAGCAGGGGCATGTCGCCCACGATGGCGCGCACTTCGCGCAGCTGCCCGGGCCAGGTGGCCCCGACGACCAGGGCGCAGTTGCCGTGGCTGTTCCACTCCCGGGCGATGGTCTGGGCGATGTGCTGGTAGAGCGGGCGTTCGCCTGCGCCGGTGCGCACCGGGAGGTCCTGCAGGTCCGCGGCGCCCGGGTTGGACGTGCGGCAGAGGATGACCACGCCGCGGTCGGCGCGGTCCAGGAACGGCTGCACGGAGTCGCGGCCCAGGTACGGGTTGGCGGTGACCGCGTCTGCCCGGTAGCGGTCAAACGCCTCGCTGGCGTAGTGGCGGGCGGTGCTGCCGATGTCGCCGCGCTTGGCGTCCAGGATCACCGGGATGCCGGGATGGGCGGCGTGCAGGTGCGCGATCAGCCGCGCAAGCGCGTCTTCCGCGCCGAGGGCGGCGAAGTGGGCGATCTGGGGCTTGAAGGCGCAGGCGTACTCCGCCGTGGCGTCGGCAATGTCGCGGCAGAAGTTGAAGACCGCGTCCGGGTCCCCGCCAAACCGCGCCGGGAACTTCGCCGGCTCGGGGTCCAGGCCGACGCAGACCAGCGTATCGGCGGCCTGCCAGCGTTTGCGCAGCGTATCGATGAAGCCCATGGGTCGATCCCTGAGGTCGCCGGCCCGCGCCGGCCAAGGCTCCCGCGCGGGGGCGCGGGAGCGGCTGGCGGTTACTTGAGCGCCTTGAAGCGCAGGCGCTTGGGACCCGCGTCGTCGCCCAGGCGGCGCTTCTTGTCTTCCTCGTACTCGCGGTAGTTGCCCTGGAAGAACTCCACGTGCGAGTCGCCCTCGAAGGCCAGGATGTGGGTGGCGATGCGGTCCAGGAACCAGCGGTCATGGCTGATCACGAAGGCGTTGCCCGGGAACTCCAGCAGCGCGTCTTCAAGCGCGCGCAGGGTTTCCACGTCCAGGTCGTTGGACGGTTCGTCGAGCAGCAGCACGTTGCCGCCCTGGAGCAGGGTCTTGGCCATGTGCAGGCGCCCGCGCTCGCCGCCCGACAGCGAGCCCACGCGCTTCTGCTGGTCCTGGCCCTTGAAGTTGAAGCGGCCGATGTACGCCCGCGACTGGATCTCGATGCCGTTGATGTTGAGGATGTCGCGGCCGCCCGAGACCTCCTCGAACACGGTCTTGTCGCCGTCCAGCGCGTCGCGGCTCTGGTCCACGTAGGCGAGCTGCACGGTCGGGCCCATGATGATCTCGCCCGAATCCGGCTTTTCCTGCCCGGTGATCATCTTGAACAGCGTCGACTTGCCGGCGCCGTTGGGGCCGATGATGCCCACGATCGCGCCCGGCGGCGCGATGAAGCTCAGGTCGTCGATCAGCAGGCGGTCGCCAAAACTCTTGGAGACGTTCTTGAACTCGATGACCTTGGTGCCCAGGCGCTCGCCCGGCGGGATGAAGATCTCGTTGGTCTCCTGGCGCTTCTGGTACTCGACCGACTGCAGCTCCTCGATGCGGGCCAGGCGCGCCTTGCCCTTGGAGCGGCCGCCCTTGGCGTTCTGCCGGGCCCACTCCAGCTCCTTCTGGATCGCCTTCTGGCGGGCCTTCTCCTGCGACTCCTCGCGCTTGAGGCGGTCCTCCTTCTGCACCAGCCATTCGGTGTAGTTGCCCTTCCAGGGGATGCCGCGGCCGCGGTCGAGCTCCAGGATCCATTCGGCGGCGTTGTCCAGGAAGTAGCGGTCATGGGTGACCGCCACCACGGTGCCGGAATAGCGGGCCAGGAACTGCTCCAGCCATTCCACCGACTCGGCGTCCAGGTGGTTGGTGGGCTCGTCGAGCAGCAGCATGTCGGGCTTCTGCAGCAGCAGCTGGCACAGGGCCACGCGGCGCTTCTCGCCGCCGGAGAGGTTGCCGATCTTCGCGTCCCAGGGCGGCAGGCGCAGGGCGTCGGCGGCCACCTCCAGCTGCTGCTCCAGGGTATTGGCGTCGCCGCTGGCCAGGATCGCCTCCAGGCGCTCCTGCTCCTTGGCCAGGGCGTCGAAGTCCGCGCCTTCCTCGGCGTAGGCGGCGTACACCTTCTCCAGTTCCGCCTGCGCCTGCAGGACCTCGCCCACGCCTTCCTCCACCGCCTCGCGCACGGTGTGCTCGGGGTTGAGCTCCGGCTCCTGGGCCAGGTAGCCGACCTTGATGCCCGGCTGCGGCCGCGCCTCGCCCTCGAAATCCGTGTCCACGCCCGCCATGATCCGCAGCACCGTGGACTTGCCGGCGCCGTTGAGGCCCAGCAGGCCGATCTTGGCGCCGGGAAAAAAGCTCAGCGAGATGTCCTTGATGATCTGCCGCTTGGGCGGCACGGTCTTGGACACCCGGTTCATGGTGTAGATGTATTGCGACATGGGGGCTCCGCAGGCAGAAGCCGGCCCGGGGTTGGCGGGCCGCTGTGGTGACGGGTATCGGGCCATTATAGCTGGGGGCGGGCGCGGCGGATTGCCAGCCCCTGTACCGGAACGGCCTGGCCCGGCCCTGCGCGAGGGCCGGCCGGTGGGCAAAAAAGCTACAATTGCGGCCCTGTCCCCCGCAGCTGCCAGGAGTATTCCGGATGTTTCCAAAAGACGCCCGCATCGAAGGTTACGACCCGGAACTGGCCGCCGCCATCGCCGCCGAGGGGCGCCGGCAGGAGGACCATGTCGAGCTGATCGCCTCGGAGAACTACGCCAGCCCGCGGGTGATGGAGGCGCAGGGCTCCAAGCTCACCAACAAGTACGCCGAAGGCTATCCCGGCAAGCGCTACTACGGCGGCTGCGAACACGTGGACGTGGCCGAGCAGCTGGCCATCGACCGCCTCAGGCAGCTGTTCGGCGCCGACTACGCCAACGTGCAGCCGCATTCGGGCTCCCAGGCAAACCAGGCCGTGTACCTGTCGATGCTCGCGCCCGGCGACACCATCCTGGGCATGTCGCTGGCCCACGGCGGCCACCTCACCCATGGCGCCAGGCCCAACATCAGCGGCAAGCTGTTCAAGGCGGTGCAGTACGGGGTCAATGACGACGGGCTGATCGATTACGACGAAGTCGAGCGGCTGGCGGTGGAGCACAAGCCGAAGATGGTGGTGGCCGGGTTCTCGGCCTATTCGCAGGTGATCGACTGGGCGCGCTTCCGCGCCATCGCCGACAAGGTCGGCGCGATCTTCTTCGTCGACATGGCGCACGTGGCCGGGCTGGTCGCCGCCGGCGTGTATCCCAACCCGGTCCCGCACGCGCACGTGGTCACTTCCACCACGCACAAGACCCTGCGCGGCCCGCGCGGGGGCATCATCCTGGCCAGCCGCGAGGGCGCCGGCGAGGCGTTCGACGACATGTGCAAGAAGCTGCAGTCGATCGTGTTCCCGGGCCTGCAGGGCGGGCCGCTGATGCACGTGATCGCGGCCAAGGCGGTGGCCTTCAAGGAGGCGCTGGAGCCGGAGTTCAAGAGCTACCAGCAGCAGGTGGTGAAGAACGCGCAGGCGATGGCGAAGGTGATCATCGAGCGCGGCTACCGCGTGGTTTCCGGCGGCACCGAGAACCACCTGATCCTGGTGGACATGATCGGCAAGGGCGTGACCGGCAAGGATGCGGAAGAGGCCCTGGGCCGGGCCCACATCACGGTGAACAAGAACGCGGTGCCCAACGATCCGCAGAAGCCCTTCATCACCTCCGGCCTGCGCATCGGCACGCCGGCGGTGACCACGCGCGGCTACCGGGAGCAGGACTGCATCGAGCTCGCCGGCTGGATGTGCGACGTGCTGGACGCGCCGCAGGACGAGTCGGTGATCGCGCGGGTGCGCGACGCAGTGACCGCCCAGTGCCGGAAGTTCCCGGTCTATGGCTGATCGCGGGCGGCGGGCAGTGGCCGGGCACTTCACCACCGGCAGGTCGCGGCGGGCCGGGGCCCGCCGGACAGGCTGATGTTCTGCCCCTTCTGCCAGCACACGGAGACCCGCGTCATCGACTCGCGCGCGTCCGAGGACGGCGCCACCATCCGCCGCCGGCGCGAGTGCGAGGCCTGCGGCGAGCGCTTCTCCACCCTGGAAACCATCGAGCTCAAGCTGCCGGCGATCATCAAGTCCGACGGCCGCCGCGAGACCTTCGACGCGCGCAAGCTGCGCCTGGGCTTCGACCGCGCGCTGCACAAGCGCCCGGTGTCCGAGGAGCAGATCGAGGCGGCGGTGAGGGCCGTGGTACACCAGCTGCGCATGACCGCCGAACGCGAGGTCAGCTCGCGCCGGATCGGGGAGTTCGTCATTTCCGAGCTGCGGAAGCTCGACCACATCGGCTTCGTGCGGTTCGCCTCGGTGTATCGCTCGTTCCAGGACGTGGCCGATTTCCGCGAGGAGCTGGACCGGCTTGAGCGCGAGGGAGTGCCGGGCGAGGGTCAGTTGCCCTTGCCCGGCGTGGGAGCCGGGGCCCCCGCTGCCACCAAAGGCCCCGACAGGGAGCGCAAGCGTTGAGCGGATTCACCCCAACCGACGAGAAGATGATGGCGCGCGCACTGGAACTGGCGGAGCGCGGCCTCTTCACCACCAAGCCCAATCCCATGGTCGGCTGCGTGATCGCGCAGGGCGACGAGGTGGTGGGCGAGGGATTCCATGTCCGCCAGGGCGGGGCGCATGCCGAAGTGCTGGCGCTGCAGGCCGCAGGCGAGCGTGCCCGCGGCGCCACCGCCTACGTCACGCTGGAGCCGTGCGCCCATGCCGGGCACACCGGCCCCTGCGCCGACGCCCTGGTGGCGGCCGGCGTGGCCCGGGTGGTGGCGGCCATGCGCGATCCGTTCCCGCAGGTGGACGGCGAGGGCTTCGAGCGGTTGCAGGCAGCCGGTATTGAAACCGCTTCCGGCCTGCTTGAAGCGCAGGCGCGCGAGCTCAACGTCGGTTTCCTTTCGCGGATCGAGCGCGGACGGCCATGGGTGCGGGTGAAGCTGGCGATGAGCCTGGACGGGCGCACGGCATTGGCCAGCGGCGATTCCAAGTGGATCACCGGCGAGCCCGCGCGGCTGGACGGCCACCGCTGGCGGGCGCGCGCCGGGGCCATCCTCACCGGCGCCGGCACGATCATGACCGATGACCCGCAGCTCACCGTGCGGCTGGGCGATGACACGCCTTTCGTGCCGCCGGTGCGGGTGGTGCTGGACGCCGGCCTGGCGACCGTCGCCCGGGGTCGGGTCCGCGAGGGCGACGCCCCCACCATCTACCTGCACGCGCCCGATGCCAAGCCGCCGCGCGGTCTGGCGGCGCGGCGCGCGGCGGTGCCTGCGAGCAATGGCCGGCTCGACCTGCATGCGGTGATGAGGCTGCTGGCAGAGGCCGGGATCAACGAACTGCACGTGGAAGCGGGGGCCACCCTGGCCGGGTCGCTGCTCTCCGGGGGGCTGGTGGACGAGCTGCTGCTGTACGTGGCGCCGGTGCTGCTGGGAGACAAGGCGCGGCCGCTGTTCGCCGGCCTGCGGGTGGAGGACATGGCGCAGCGTTACCGGATGGCGCTGTGCGAAGTCACGCCGCTCGGCGATGACTTGCGCATGCGCCTGCGCCCAGCGGGGCGCGGCTGATGTTCACCGGCATCATCCAGGGCGTTGGCCGCCTGGCCGCACGCGTGCCGCGCGGCGGCGACGTGCGCCTGGTGATCGACGTTGGCAGCCTGCCGTTCGAAGACGTCGAACTGGGCGAGAGCATCGCCGTCAACGGGGTGTGCCTGACGGTGGTGGAATTCGGCCCCGGCCGCTTTGCCGCCGATGCCTCCAATGAAACGCTGTCGCTGACCACCCTGGGCAGCTTGGCCCCGGGCGATGCCCTGAACCTGGAGCGCGCCATGCGCCCGGACGACCGCCTGGGCGGCCACCTGGTGAGCGGCCACGTCGACGGCGTGGGCCGCGTGGCCGCGATCGAACCCGACGCGCGCGCCCAGCGCTGGCGCTTCGAGGCCGGACCCGAGGTGCTGCGTTACGTGGCAAAGAAGGGTTCGATCTGCGTCGACGGGGTGAGCCTGACCGTCAACCAGGTAGACGAGACGGGCTTTGAAGTCGCACTCATCCCCCACACCGTCGAGAACACCCGCTTCGCCCACACCGGCGTTGGCGATCCGGTCAACCTGGAAGTCGACCTGATCGCCCGCTACGTCGAGCGCCTGCTGCAGGCGCGATGATTTTCCGAGAACAGCATGTCCTTTGCCCCCATCCCCGAACTGCTTGAAGAGATCCGCGCCGGCCGCATGGTCGTCATCGTCGACGACGAAGACCGCGAGAACGAAGGCGACCTGATCATGGCCGCCGAACTGGTGCGCCCGGCCGATATCAACTTCATGGTCACCCACGCCCGCGGCCTGGTCTGCCTGTCGCTCACCCGCGAGCGCTGCCAGCAGCTTGGCCTGCCGCCGATGGTGCGCGACAACACGTCGCCGCACCACACCAACTTCACGGTCAGCATCGAGGCGGCCGAGGGCGTGACCACCGGCATCTCCGCTTATGACCGCGCCCACACCATCCGCACCGCGGTCAAGCCGAACGCCGCGCCGTCGGACCTTGCCCAGCCGGGGCACATCTTCCCGCTGCAGGCGCAGCCGGGTGGCGTGCTCAGCCGCGCCGGGCACACCGAGGCCGCGGCCGACCTGGCGCTGATGGCGGGCCTGGAGCCGGCCGGGGTGCTGGTGGAGATCCTCAATCCCGACGGCACCATGGCCCGGCGCCCGGAGCTGGAGGTGTTTGCCGGCGAGCATGGGCTGAAGATCGGTTCGATCGAGGACCTGATCCGCTACCGGCTCGAGACGGAGCACACCGTCGAGCGGGTGGACGAGCGCGACATCCACACCGCCCATGGCCCCTTCCGCTTGGTCACCTACCGCGACAGGCTCAGCCACGGGCTGCATTTCGCCCTGGTGCGCGGGGAGCCGGATGCGGCCGCGCCGGCGCTGGTGCGGGTTCAGCCGCTGAACCTGCTGGCCGATGCCCTTCACTGGCAGCGGGCCGACTTCGGGCCGGCGGTGGGCGGCGTGCTGGAGCGGCTGGCCGGCGAGGACTCCGGCGCACTGGTGATGCTCGAGGACCGCACCGGCCCGGACGCACTGCTGGACCGCATCCGCGAGGTGCCCGAGCCGGCCGCCGCCGGCCGCGGCAGCGCCCTCACCGAATGGCGGCGCAACGGCGCCGGCAGCCAGATCCTCTCCGACCTGGGCTTCGGCAAGCTGCGCGTGCTCGGCACGCCGCGCAAGCAGGTGGGCCTGCCCGGCTTCGGCCTGGAGGTCGTGGAATACGTGGCCCCCTAGGGCCGGTCCGCCGGCGGCACCGCCGGCATGTTCTAAACTCATCGCTACATCGAGGACCTGATCCGCATGACCCACTACGAAGGCGACCTGCGCGCGCCCGCCGACGCGCGTTTCGTCATCATCGCCAGCCGCTGGAACCCGCGCATCACCGATTCGCTGGTGGCCGGCGCGCGCAAGGCGTTTGAATCCAACGGCGTGGAAGAGCACGCCCTGGACGTGGTGCGGGTGCCCGGCGCCTGGGAGATCCCGGTGGTCGCGGCCCGCCTGGCGCGCAGCGGCGGCTACGCCGCGGTGGTGGCGCTTGGTTGCGTGATCCGCGGCGATACGCGCCACTACGAGCAGGTGGCCGACGGCTGCAGCGAGGGCCTGATGCGCGCGGCGCTGGACACCGGCGTGCCCGTGCTCAACGGCGTGCTCGCGGTGGAGGATGCCGAGGACGCCGAGCGGCGCGCCGGCGGCAG
Organism: Gammaproteobacteria bacterium; assembly: GCA_012515985.1. Classification (GTDB taxonomy): domain Bacteria; phylum Pseudomonadota; class Gammaproteobacteria; order Xanthomonadales; family Xanthomonadaceae; genus Luteimonas. Next base: position 7,913 of record JAAYXJ010000079.1, on the reverse strand, counting down.
CCACGGCAACAAGGGCGAGGAGGCCGCGCTGGTGGCCATCGAGATGGCCGAGCTGATGGGGCGGCTGCCGTGAGCCGGCCCAGGCGCGCCGACGGCGTCGATCCCGTCCACCGCACCCGTTCGCGCCGGCGCGCGCTGCAGGCCGTCTACACCTGGCAGATCGCCGGCGGCCAGCCGCAGGAAGTGATCGCCCAGTTCGCGCACGAGCAGGCGCACGAAATCGCGGACCTGGAATATTTCGAGGACCTGGTGCGCGGGGTGCTGGCCCATCGCGCCGCCCTCGATGCCTCGCTGGAGCCGTTCCTGGACCGCGGCATCGAGGAGGTCGACCAGATCGAGCGCGCCATGCTGCGCATCGCCGCCTACGAACTGCAGCACCGCATCGACGTGCCTTACCGGGTGGTGATCGACGAGGCACTGCGCACCGTCAAGCGCTTTGGCTCCGAGCACGGCCACACCTACGTCAACGGGGTGCTCGACCGCGCCGCCGCCCAGTGGCGCGCGGTCGAGGTGCAGGCCACCCGCGGCTGAGGGCAGCACCGGCCCGCCACCACCAGGACCGGCCATGGAATTCGACCTGATTGCCTGCATCCAACGCCGCGCCCGCCGGCGCGGCGACGTGGTGACCGGCATCGGCGACGACGCCGCCGTGCTGCGGCCGGGCGACGGGCGCGAGCTGGTGGTGACCACCGACGTGCTCAACGAAGGCGTCCACTTCCTGGCCGCGCAGCCCCCGGCCGACATCGGCTGGAAGGCGCTTGCGGTCAACCTGTCCGACCTGGCGGCCATGGGCGCCGCGCCGGCCTGGTGCACGCTGGCGCTCACCCTGCCCGGGCCAGACGCCGCCTGGTGCGACGCGATGCTGGACGGCTTCTTCGCGCTCGCCGATACCCACGACATTGCCCTGGTCGGCGGCGACACCACCCGCGGCCCGCTGGCACTGGGGGTGACCGCCATCGGCCAGATCGAGCCAGCCCGGGTCCTGCGCCGTGCAGGCGCCATGCCGGGCGACGATATCTGGGTCAGCGGGACGCTGGGCGACGCCGCGGCCGCGCTGGCGCTGGCGCCGGTCGCAGGTGGCGACGCTCCCGACGCGTTCCTGCGCGAGCGCCTCCAGCGCCCGACGCCGCGGGTTGCCCTCGGGCGCGCGCTTGCCGGCGTGGCCCGCGCCGGCATCGACCTCTCCGACGGCCTGCTGGCGGACCTGGGACACATCTGCAAGGCCAGCGGCGTGGGCGCACGGGTCATGCTCGACGAACTGCCGGCCTCGCCGCCGCTCGTGGCGGCCGCTGGCGGACGCCACGAGCGCTGGAACTGGCAGGTGGCCGGCGGCGATGACTACGAGCTGTGCGTCACCGCGCCGCCCGGGGCCCGCGAACGCATCCTTTCAGCGGCCGAAGCTGCCGGCGTTCCGGTCACCCGCATCGGCGTGATCACCGACCCGGCGCCGGCCGGCCCCGCGGTGCGCCTGGTCGATTCCGGTGGCGAATCCTGGGTTCCCGACCGGTCCGGCTACCAGCATTTCGCCTGACTGCGGCAGGGCACGTTACGGTTTGCCGGCCACTGCGCCGGCCATGCGGTCGAGCGCTTCCTGCAGCAGTGGCCGGGGCAGGGCGAAGTTGAAGCGGACGAAGCCCGCGCCGGCGTCGCCGCACTCGGCGCCATCGGTCAGCGCCACGCCGGCGTTGCGGAATGCCAGCTTCGGCGGCATCCCCAGTTCCAGGCCCCGGCAGTCCAGCCAGGCCAGGTAGGTTCCTTCCGGCGGCCGGAACCCGATCCCCGGCATGCGCCCGGCGAGGGTGCGCTCGAGCAGTGCCAGGTTTCCCTGGAGGTAGGCCATCACCGAATCCAGCCAGGGCCCGCCGTGCCGGTACGCGGCGGTGTTGGCGATCACGCCCGGGGTGGAGGTGGCGTGCCCGGCGAGCGGCAGCATCCGCCTCCAGGCCGCCAGGTCATCCCCGTTGGTCAGGATCAGCTGCGCGCACTTGAACCCCGCCAGGTTCCAGCCCTTGGACGCCGAAGTCGCGGTGATCGCCTGCCGCGCGGCGGCTTCGCCCACCGATGCGTACGGCACGTGGCGGTGCGGGGCGAACACCAGCGGCGCGTGGATCTCGTCGCAGAACACCCGCGCCCCGTGGCGCCCGGCCACCGCGCTGAACTGCTCCAGCTCGTCGCGGGTGAACACCCGACCCAGCGGATTGTGCGGATTGCACAGGATCGCCACCTGCCCGCCGCCGGCGAACGCCTTGTCGAGCGCCTGGAAATCAAAGCGCCAGCCGTCGGCGGCCTCCAGCATCGGCACCTGCACCACCTCGTGCCCGAGCATCCGCAGCAGCGGCAGGAAGGGCATGTAGTTGGGCGTGGGCAGCACCACCCTGGCGCGCGCGGGCAACAGGTGCCGCAGCGCCAGCTCCAGCCCGGTCAGCACGTCAGGCAGCGGCTGGATCCAGGCCGGCTCCGGCCGCCACCCGTAGCGTTCCGCATGCCATTGGCTGCAGGCCGCGGCCAGGTCGTGCACCAGGGCATCGGTGAGGTAGCCGAAGCGGTTGCCATCAAGCGCCTCGCGTACCGCCGCCATCACTTCCGGCGCGGTCCCGAAATCCATTTCCGCCACGAAGGCGCCGATGCAGTCGGGAAACGCATTCCACTTCAGCGCGCCGGAAGACCGCAGTGCGTCCTCCGTCAGCGCATCAAAGGCGGCGTGGTCGCTCACTGGTGGCCCGCGCGGCGGAACACGTAGAACAGGCTGCCCACGCCGATGGCGATGGCCACTGCAACAAGGTTCCACAGGCTGGCGCTGGAGAGCAGGGCGAGCGAAAGCACCAGCGCCAGCACCGGGATCACCGGGCCGCCGGGTAGCCGGAAGCTCCCTTCCGGCTCGCCATATCGGCGGTGCAGCACCAGCACGCTGGCGGCGGTGGTGATGTAGCCGATCAGGCGCGTCACCATCGACAGCACGGCCAGCGCCACGAACGACCCCGTCATCGCCAGCGCCAGCGCCAGCACGAACTGGGTGATGATCGCCGCGGCCGGGGTGCGGAAGCCGGCATGCACCGAGGCCAGGTAGCGCGGGCCATAGCCGTCGGCGGCCAGCGCGTGCAGGAAGCGCGGGCCCAGCAGCATGGTGTTGTTGTTGGTGCCAAGGATCGAGAGCGCCGCGCCTATCGTGAGCAGCAGCGCCATCCCCTCGCCGCCGAGCATCGCCGCGGCATCGGCCAGCGGAGAGCTCGACTCCGCCAGGTCCGGCAGCAGGCCCTGCGCAACCATCTGCACGGCGGCATAGAGCAGCGTCACCACCACGATCATCGACAGCAGCGCGAACGGCACGTTGCGCTTGGGGCTGTGGTATTCGCCCGCCGCCGCGGGCAGGTTCTCGAACCCGGCGTAGGCGAACAGGAGCAGCAGCGCGGCTTCGCCCAGCTGGCCATAGTCCTGCGGGCCCGGGCCACCGAACGCCAGGCCCCAGTCCATGTGGAACAGGCCGATGAACACGAACACCAGCAGCGGCACCAGCTTGCACACCACCAGCACCACCGCCGCGCGCGCCGCCCAGCCCACGCCGATCACGTTGACCACCGTGAGCAGCAGCAGCGAGCCGGCGACCACGAAGGTCCGGCCCGGTCCGGCGATGGCCGGTTCCCAGAACCGCGCCACCGCGTCCGCAAGGCCGTTGCTCAGCGAGGCCGCCACCACCACCCGGGTCAGCCAGATGGTCCAGCCGACCTGGAAGCCCACGAACGGCCCGAAGGCCTCGCGGGCGTACAGGTACGCGCCGCCGGGCTGGTCGAAGTAGCTCGAGGCCTTGGCGTAGCACAGCACCAGCAGCCCCACCGTGGCCCCGGCCAGCAGCACCGCCCAGACGCTGAAGGAGCCGAGCATCGCAAAGGCGGCGGCCGGCAGCAGGTAGATGCCGCTGCCGATGACATCGTTGATCGACAGGCCGAGGATCTGCCACCGGCCGACGTCGCGGCGCAGCGCCGGCTGCGCGAGCTTCTCCCCCTGGATGCTGCTCATGCGGTGCCGGGATCCGGGTTGCACTGGGTCATGTGGCGCGCCTGTAGTCGGGTCGCCGACATTGTAGGCACAGCCGCGAGCCGCTTGTCCCGGCCTCAGCCGTCGACGCGGAAGGCGTCGCGGATCCATTCCAGGGTGGGGGATTGCGGGTCGCCGCTGGCGTCGACCACGTCGAAGCGGCATGGTGCATCGACAAACCGCGGGTGCTTCAGCAGGAACAGCTGCGCGGCGCGGATGATGCGCCTCTGCTTGCGCCAGTCCACCGAGGCCGCGCCGCCGCCGTGGCTGTCCGAGCGCCGGAACCGCACCTCCACGAACACCAGCACGCCAGTGCCGTCGGCTTCCCGGTCCAGCATCACCAGGTCGAGTTCGCCCAGGCGGTAGCTGGCATTCGCCGCGACCGCTTCCAGGCCCGCGCCCAGCAGGTACTCGCGCGCGGCGTCTTCAACCGCGCCGCCGCGGGTGCGCGTGTGGCTCAACCCCCGCCCAGCGGCACCACGTGGCCGCCGCTGAAGGTCGCCCAGGCCGGCGTGCGCTCCACGTTGCCCAGGCCGTCCAGGCGCAGGGTGCCGGTGGCGCCGCGCAGCTCGCCGTCCGCGCGGGTGACCAGGCGCTCCATGAACGCCGTGAGCAGCCAGGCGTCGTATCCGAACGCGAACAGCCGGGCCGCCGGGCCGCGCGCGGTCGGCAGGGTCGAGGCCACCGTGGACGCCATGGGCAGGCCGGCGACGCCGCTCGAGGTCCAGCGTTCGGTGGGGAACACGATGCCATCGAGCACGGCATCCGCCTGCGGATTGCCGCTGGAGAACAGCTGCGAGGTGCCGATGCGCGGGCGCGTGGCGTACCCCGCCTCCACCAGCTGCGGCGCGATCGCCCGCGCCTCGGCCATGCGCAGCGCCAGGAACACCGCCTGCGCGCCGTCCGGCTTGAGCATTGCGTTGCGCAGCGCTTCGATCATGTCCGGCTGGCCGTCGCCGCCCACGATCACCATCATGTCGCTGATCGTGCCGCCGCCGGTTTCCAGCTGCCGCCGGAACGCGTCCACGCTGCGGCGCGCGCTGTCGTCGCCGCCGGTCAGCACCAGCACCCGGCGCACGTTCTGGCCCAGCAGGTGGTTGGCGGCGGCGATGCCGTCGTCTTCCGGGGCCATCGCGAAGCTGAAGTGGCCGGCCGGTACATCCTCGCCCGCGCGGTTGAGCGCGAGCACCGGCACCGACAGCCGCGCCGGCTCGGCCAGCAGCGCGGCCACCTCGTCGCGGCCCAGCGGGCCCAGGACGTAGTCGGCGCCTTCGGCCACGGCGCGCTGGTAGGCCGCAAGCGCGCCTCCCGGCGTGCCGGCGGTGTCGTGGAACACCATCTCCGGGCGCTGGCGCCGCTCGGCGTAGTAGCCCGCAAGCAGGCCGTCGCGCACCGGCGAGGCGGCGGTGGCCAGCTGCCCCGACAGCGGCAGCAGCACGGCCAGCTTCGCCGGCGGCCGGTAGCCGTCCGCATCGGCCGGCGGGCGGCCCCCCGCCTGCGCCCGCCACATCATGGCGGTATCGAACGGGCGCGGCAGGGGCAGGCCGCGGGCCATCAGGGCGCGGCCTGCGAACGTGTACAGCGGATCACCTTCCGGGAGCGCCGCGGCGGCCTCGGCCAGTGCCTGGTCGTCGAGGCGGGCCAGCAGCTGCTCGATCAGGCGCGCGGTGTCCGCCCGCTCCTGACCGTGCAGGCCCCCGATGCGCTGCGCCAGCTCGCTGGCCTGGTCCAACCCGGTGGGCACCGGCTGCGCCGGCGCAGCCGGTCGCACCACTTGCACCGAGCCACAGCCCGTGAGCGCCAGCACTGCCAGCGCCAATGCCATACCCGCAGCCTTGAAGCGCATCGTATGCACGTCCAGATGGAAAGTCGGTGGGATTCTACCCATCCCGGCCCCGTTGGCCCATGAAGGAGGCGGGCGGGCACTATGATTGACGCGACATGAGCCGACTGCGCACTCCTTCCCCGGGGGCGGGGACCCTCCACGTGGTGGCCACGCCGATCGGGAACCTGGGCGACCTGCCGCCGCGGGCGCAGCAGGTCCTGCGCGACGTGGCTGCGGTCTGCGCCGAGGACACCCGCCATACCCGCCGGCTGCTGGCCCACTTCGGCATCGAGGCCGAACTGGTGGCGCTGCACGAGCATAACGAGCAGCAGCAGGCGGGGCGGCTGGTGGAGCGGCTGCTGGCGGGGGACTCCCTGGCACTGGTGAGCGATGCCGGCACGCCGCTGGTGAGCGACCCCGGGTTCCGGCTGGTGCGTGCGGCGCGGGAGGCGGGCGTGCGGGTCAGCCCGGTACCCGGCCCGAGCGCGGTGATTGCCGCGCTGAGCGTCGCCGGGGTGGCCAGTGACAGGTTCGCGTTCGAGGGGTTCCTGCCTGCCAGGGCCGGCGCCCGGCGCGAGCGGCTGCAGCGCCTGGCCGGGGAGCCGCGCACGCTGATCTTCTACGAATCCTCGCACCGGATCGCGGAGACCCTGGAGGACATGGCGGCCGCCTTCGGTGCCGACCGCCACGCCGTGCTGGCGCGGGAGCTGACCAAACTGTTCGAAACGGTGCTCGACGGCAGCCTCTCCGCGCTCGCGGAGCGCGTGCGCCAGGATCCGGACCAGCGCAAGGGGGAGTTCGTGGTGGTGGTGGAGGGCGCCGGGGATGACGCCGACGCGGCGCTGGCCGAAGGCCGCCGTATCTACGCGCTCCTGTCCGCCCACCTGCCGCCGTCCACGGCCGCGCGGCTCGCGGCCGAGCTTTCGGGCGCGCCCCGCAAGGCGCTTTACGGGCAGTGAACGGGTGTCGCGCAGGGGCCCGGCACGTCAGATCCGGTGCCCGTCACAACGGTTTGCCAACATGAAGGGGCATATCATGGCCGTCGGCACGGGCCGTCCAACGGCCTGCCTCGATTTCCCCAATCCAGGAGTTTTCACATGAAGATCAGGACTGCCCTCTTGGCCACGGCCTGCGCGTTCGCACTGTCCGCATGCGGCGGCGACGACGCCTCCCCCACCGCCGATCCAGCCGCGACGCCGTCCACCGCGCCAGCGGAGACGTCGCCGGCGCAGACGCCGCCTGCGACCACCGATGCAGCCCCCGGCGACATGGCGCCGGCCGACACGGCTCCGGCGGACTCCGCTGACGCGGCCCCCCAGGATGCAACCGCGTCGGCGGGCGGCGCCTGCGAGGTCGAGATCGAAGGCAACGACGCGATGCAGTTCAACACGAAGTCGATCACCATCCCTTCGTCGTGCGACGACTTCACGATCACGCTGGTGCACACCGGCACCATGCCCGTCGCGGCGATGGGGCACAACGTGGTGATCACCGAGAGTGGCGACATGCAGGGCGTGAACGCCGACGGCATGGCCGCAGGCCTGGAGCAGGGCTACGTGAAGCCGGACGACGACCGGGTCATTGCGAAGACCGAACTGATCGGCGGCGGGGAAACCAGCTCGGTGACCTTCTCCACCAGCAACCTCGAGGCCGGTGGCGATTACAAGTTCTTCTGCAGCTTCCCCGGCCACGCGGCCCTCATGAACGGGTCGGTGATCGTCGAGTAAATCACCGGTTGATGCCAAAGGCGGGGGCCGCAAGGCCGCCCGCCTTTTTTATTGCTTGCCTGGGCGCTTGCCTTCGTGCCGCCGGTGCGCGGAGCCTCAGCTCGTTGCGGCGGGCGCGCCGTCAGGACCGGTGACGCGGCCCGCGTGATCCACGAACCATGCCCTTGCCGACGGATAATCCGCCAGCAGCGGCGCGCGCCTGGCCGGATCAATCACTGCGAGGGTCGTCGAAAGACCGTCGGCGAGCGTGGCACGCGGCGCGGCGACCGACACCTGCGCGTGGTGGTTGGCGCTGCGGCCCGTGCGCGGGTCCAGCAGGTGATGGAGCG
>JAAYXJ010000078.1 GCA_012515985.1 Gammaproteobacteria bacterium | reverse complement strand
GCTTCATGGAACACTACGGCGACAGCCTGCTGCTGGGCCCGCGGGTGTACCCGGGCGTCGCCGAGACGCTGGCGGAGCTGGAAAGGCGCGGCGTGCCGATGGCGGTGTGCACCAACAAGCCCGAGCCCTTCGTGGCGCCGCTGCTGGAGCACCTGGGCCTGGACGACTATTTCGACGCGGTGGTTGCCGCCGGGACACTGCCCGAGCGCAAGCCGCATCCGCGCCCCTTGCTGCACCTGGCCGGACAACTCCAGGCGCCGCCGCACGCGTGCCTGATGGTGGGCGATTCGGAAACCGACTACCTTGCCGCCCGCGCCGCCGGGATGCCGGTGGTGCTGGTCAGCTGGGGCTATGCCCGCAGCTTCAACCTGCGCGAGGCCGATGCACTGGCCGTCATCGACCGGGCCGGAGACCTGCTCGATCTCCCGGTCCCGACCTCCCCGTAGGGCGGGTCCAATCCCGCCCCACGGGTGCCGGGGGCGTCAGCGCACCGGGTGCCAGCGCAGGGTGAGGCCGTACTCGCGGCCGGGCTGGTTGTACCAGGCGATGGTTTCGTAGTCGCGGTCGAACACGTTGGTGGCGCGCGCCTGCAGCGTCCAGTCCGGATTGATGGCGTATTCCAGGCGCAGGTCCGTGGTGGCGTAGCCGCCCAGGCGCACCCGGTTGGCGGCGTCGTCATAGCGGTGGCCTGCGCCGTTGAGGGTCACGCCCAGCCGCAGGTCGCCGAATGCCCGGTCCAGGTCGATGCGGCCGGTGTTGCGGGCGCGGCGCGCGAGCAGGTTGTCGTAGTTGGCGCCATCGCTGCGGTTGCGCGGATCCACGTGGCTCAGCTGCAGGGAGAAATCCCAGTCCGCGAGCCGCGTGTCCAGCGTGAACTCAGCGCCGCGGATGCGCGCCTCATCGGCCTGGACCAGGGCGAACGAACTGTCGTAGCCGATCAGGTCGTCGATCCGGGTCTCGAACGCGTCCAGCGCCCAGCGCAGGCTGCGCAGGTCCTGGCTGATCCCCAGGTTCACGCCTTTCGATTCTTCCGGCCCCAGGTCCGGATTGCCGGAGTTGGGGAAGTACAGCTCGTTGAAGCTCGGGGCGCGAAAGCCGGTGGCGTAACCGGCGTTGAGGCGCAGGCCGTGCTGCAGGTCCACGCCCCAGCCGATGCTGCCGGTGGTGTGGCCGCCGAACTGCTCATTGTCGTCGTGGCGCGCGCTGGCCTGCAGGCGGTGCCTGCCGAACCGGCCCTGGTAGCCGGCGAACACCGCGGTCCCGTCGCGGCTGCCGACATCGTACTCGGTGGTGCTCTCGAGCCGGTCCTCATGCCAGTCCACGCCCACGCTCAGCGCCTGGCCCGCGGCCGGCGCGAAGTCGGCCTGCAGCGACGCGCTGTCGCGGCGGGTGTCGAAGGCGCTGACGAACGCGCGCTCCGCGGCATCACCATCGCGGAAGAAGTTGTCCGATTCGTCGCGCGAGCGGCCGGCCTGCAGGGTCAGCCGCACGGCCTGCGAAGGCGTCCACGTCATCGTCGCGCCGATCGCCTCCTGCAGGTTGTCCGATTCATTGCCGCCAAATATGGTGCCGTCGTACTCGTTCTCGGCCTCGGCGCGCAGCAGGTTGCCTTCCAGCGACACCGTCTCGCCCAGGGCAATGCCGCCGCGCGCGCTCACCGAGCGGTTGCGGTAGCCGTCGCGGTCCGGTTCGTCGGCAAAGCAGCCGGCGAACAGCACCGCCGAGCCGCGGCAGGAATTGATGCCGTCGGTCTTCTGGTACGCGGCGTCGATGCCGAACCAGCCGCGCTCGTTGCCGCCGCCCACGCCGGCGCTGGCCTCGCGCAGGGAATTGCTGCCAATCCCCGCGGAAAAGCGCGGGGTGACGGCGCCACGGTCGCGCCGGGTGAAGATCTGGATCACCCCTCCCAGGGCCTCGGAGCCGTACAGGCTCGAACGCGGCCCGCGGACGATCTCGATGCGATCGATCTGGTCCACCGGCAGGTCGTGGAACATCACCAGCCCGGCGCTGGCCGAGCCCATGCGCACGCCGTCCACCAGGACCAGCACGTGGTCGGTCTCGGTGCCGCGGATGGACATGGTGGTGAGCTTGCCGGGGCCGCCCTGGTTGTGCAGGTCGATGCCGGCGCGCCCGCGCAGCAGCTCGGGCAGGCTGCGCGCCTGGCTGCGTTCGATCTCTTCGCGGTCCAGCACCTGGATCGGGGCGATGCTGTCGACCAGCGCGATCGGGGTGCGGGTGGCGGTGACCACCACTTCGTCGAGGTCGGTGGGAGCGGTCTGCGCAAATGCCGCCGGCGAGGCGAGCAGGGCGGCAAGGGCGAGGGTGAGGCTGTGGTGCTGCATGTAGTTCTCCGCAAGGCGCTGGGCGCCGGTGATGTCGGCGGCGGCGGTGCGGAGGAATGCAGGCAGGGAGGGCGCGGAGGCGGGTGCATCCGGCATCGCTGCCGCGACGCCCTCCGCATCGCAACCAGTGGCGGGTCCATGGACCCGGGCTTCAGGCCGGTCTCCGGGCTTGCGGGTGGGCCGGGGAGAAGCCTCCGGGCCCGGCGGTCGCGCCTTCCCATGCGTCGCCTGCGACATCGGCAGGGGTGGCACAGTGGCGGATGCGACGGCCTTGACTCGCTTACCGTTGCGGGGGCAGCGCCGGAATGGCCCGAAGGGCGTCACCGGCTTCCCGTTTCAACCCGCCGGCGGATGCCGGCAGGTCACCTGGAACCGGGCAATTGTACGACACGGGGAAAGGTGCGTCTGGGCGGAGCCCCGGCCTACGGGGTGTCGTCGGGGTCGGGCTGCATGATGGTGGTCCGCACCGGGCCGGCTGCCTGCTGTCCGCGCGGAAGCGGCAGCCCGGCGATGGCGGCTTC
>JAAYXJ010000014.1 GCA_012515985.1 Gammaproteobacteria bacterium | reverse complement strand
CCCGCCACCCGGGCAATGCCCACGCCTTCATCGACTACCTGATGCAGCCCGAGGTGATCGCCGCCATCACCGACCACGTGGCCTACGCCAACCCGAACCTGGCCGCCACGGCGCTGGTCGACCCCGAGATCGCCGCCGATGAAGGCGTGTACCCGCCCGGGGACGTGCGTGCCAAGCTGGTCGATCCGGTCTCGCTGCCCGAAGACGTGCAGCGCCAGCGCGTGCGCGCCTGGACCGGCATCAAGAGCGGCCGCTAGGCGATGTCGACCCCTCCGCGCAGCGTCGCCGCCGCGGCCGCCGAACCCTGGCGCGACCCGGCGGCCCAGCCCTTCGTGCGCATCGAAGGGGTGACCAAGACCTTCGGCAAGACCTACGCCTGCGACGACATCTCGCTGGACATCTACCGGGGCGAGTTCTTCGCGCTGCTCGGCGGCTCGGGCTCGGGAAAGAGCACGCTGCTGCGGATCCTGGCCGGGCTGGAAGCGCCCGACCAGGGCCGGATCCTGATCGACGGCCTCGACGTCACCCACCTGCCGCCGTACCAGCGGCCGGTGAACATGATGTTCCAGAGCTATGCGCTGTTCCCGCACATGACCGTGGCGCAGAACATCGCCTTCGGACTGCGCCAGGACCGCCTGCCGGCCGCGGAGATCAGGGACCGCGTGCAGGCCATGCTCGAGCTGGTGCGCATGCCGCAGCTGGCCAACCGCAGGCCGCACCAGCTCTCCGGCGGGCAGCGCCAGCGCGTGGCCCTGGCCCGGGCGCTGGCCAAGCAGCCCAAGCTGCTGCTGCTCGACGAACCGCTGGGCGCGCTCGACAAGCGCCTGCGCGAGCACACCCAGTTCGAGCTCGTGAACATCCAGGAGCGCGTGGGCACCACCTTCATCATGGTCACCCATGACCAGGAGGAGGCCATGACCATGTCCTCGCGGATCGCGGTCATGGACACCGGCCGCATCGTCCAGGTGTCGACGCCGGCGGTGCTGTACGAATACCCGGCCACGCGCTTCGTGGCGGAGTTCATCGGTGGCATCAACGTGTTCGAGGGGCGCGTGCTGGGCATGGACGAGGCCTCCGGCCAGGTCCGGATCCAGTGCGACGCGCTCGACGCGGAGCTGCTGGCGCGGCATACCGATCCGCTGCCCGAGGGCACCGCGGTCAGCGTGGCGGTGCGTCCGGAGAAGGTGGACGTGCACGAGTCCGAGCCCGCGCGCGGCACCGCGGCCACCGAGAACGTGGTGGTGGGCAAGGTGCGTGACATCGCGTACCTCGGCGACGTCTCGATCTACCGCGTGGAAACCGGAGCCGGCGCGATCGTGCGCGTGCAGGAGACCCACGTCGCGCGCAGCTCCGAGCCGCACTACGACTGGGACGACACCCTCTGGCTGAGCTGGGAAGCCGCCAGCGCGGTGGTGCTGACGGCATGAGCGGCGCGGGGCGCAACGCCGGGCTGTGGGACTTCTGGTTCGACGTGGTGCGGAACCTGTTCGGCTGGTTCCGCGCCGTGGGCCACGAATTCCGCACCCGCCGCGGCCGCTTCCTGGTGACCGCGCTGCCGATGCTGTGGCTGGGCCTGTTCTTCCTGGTCCCGTTCCTGATCGTGCTGAAGATCAGCTTCGCCCAGGCGGTGTTCGGGCAGGCGCCGCCGTACACGCCGCTGATCGAGCACGCCGCCGACGGCGCGGCCTCGCTGCGCTTCCACACGTCCAACTACGCGATGCTGCTGTCCGACCCGCTGTACGTGTCGGCCTATCTGAAATCGCTGCTGTTCGCGTCGGTCTCGACCGTGTTCTGCCTGCTCCTGGGCTATCCGATCGCCTACGGCATCGCGCGCGCCAGGCCCGTGTGGCGGCTGCTGCTGCTGGTGCTGGTGATCCTGCCGTTCTGGACCAGTTCGCTGCTGCGCACCTACGCGCTGATCGGCATCCTGAAGGCCAACGGCCTGCTGGCGCAGGCGCTGTCGGCGGTGGGGCTGGCGGGCCCGGACTTCGCCCTGCTGCACAGCGACTGGGCGGTCTACATCGGCATCGTCT
>JAAYXJ010000077.1 GCA_012515985.1 Gammaproteobacteria bacterium | reverse complement strand
GCTCGGCGCGCCGGCAACGGAGGCTCCATGAGTACCCCGATCCTGTTTGTTGACCGCGACGGCACCCTGATCGAGGAACCGCCCGATTTCCAGATCGATGCCTACGAAAAGCTGCGCCTGTTCGAAGGCGTGATCCCGGCGCTGCTGAAGCTGCGCGACGCGGGTTACGGGTTCGTCATGGTGAGCAACCAGGACGGCCTGGGCAGCGCGTCCTATCCGCAGGCCGCGTTCGACGGGCCCCATGCGCTGATGATGCAGGTGTTCGAAAGCCAGGGCATTTCCTTCCGCGAAGTACTGATCGATCGCAGCCTGCCTGAAGACAACCTGCCGACGCGAAAGCCCGGCATCGGGCTGGTGCTGCATTACCTGCGTGACCGTGGGATCGACCTGGAGCGCTCGGCGATGGTCGGGGACCGGCCGACGGACATGGAATTCGCCGCCAGCATGGGCATCCGCGGCTTCCAGCTGCGCACGCCGCAGTTCGGCGGGGAGTGGGATTGGGCGGGCATCGCCCACGCGCTTGCGGATGCGCCGCGCCGCGCGCGGGTTGAGCGCACCACGCGCGAAACGCAGGTCCGGATCGAGGTCGACCTCGACCAGGTGGCGGAGCCGCGCATCTCGACCGGCCTGGCGTTCTTCGACCACATGCTTGAGCAGGTGGGCAAGCACGGCGGCTTCGCCGTGGCGGTGCAGGCCCGCGGCGACCTGCACGTGGATGAGCACCACACCATCGAGGACACCGCGCTGGCGCTGGGCCAGGCCCTGCGCGAAGCGCTTGGCGACAAGCGCGGCATCGGGCGCTACGGCTTCACGCTGCCGATGGACGACGCGCTGGCCAGCGCCGCGCTGGATTTCAGCGGACGGGCATGGCTGGAGTTCGAAGGCTCGTTCCGCCGGGAGAAGGTGGGCGACCTGCCGACGGAGATGGTGCCGCACTTCTTCCGCTCGCTGTGCGACACCGCCGGGCTCAACCTGCACCTGCAGGTGCGTGGCGACAACGACCACCACAAGGTGGAGGCCGCGTTCAAGGCCCTGGCGCGCGCGCTGCGGCAGGCGATCCGGCGCGAGGGCTCGGAGCTGCCCAGCACCAAGGGAGCGCTGTGATCCAGGTGGTGCTGGTGGATGCCGGCGGCGCCAACCTGGGCTCGTTGCGGCAGGCGCTGCTGCGGCTGGGCGTGGAGCCGGTGCTCAGCGGTGATGCCGCGGTGATCCGGGCTGCGGACCGGGTGATCCTCCCGGGGGTGAGCACCGCCGCCAACGTCATGCGCCGCCTGCGTGAGCTCGGCCTGGTCGAGGTGCTGCGCTCGCTGGAGGCGCCCCTGCTTGGCGTGTGCGTGGGCATGCAGGTGCTGTTCGAGCATTCCGATGAAGGCGACGTGGCGTGCCTGGGGCTGTTGCCCGGCCGTGTCGCGCCACTGGAAGCGGGGCCCGGCGCGCGGGTCCCACACATGGGCTGGAACCGGCTCCAACCGGTCCGCCGGTCCCCGCTCACCCGTGGCATCTATGGCGGCGCCTGGGCCTATTTCGTCCACGGCTATGCGGCGCCGGTCACCGGCGACTGCGAGCTGGCATGCACGCACGGAGGGCGGTTCGCTGCGGTCGTCCGGCGGGACAGGGTCGCGGGGGCGCAGTTCCACCCGGAACGCTCCGCGGCGGCCGGCGCACGGCTGCTGCGCAATTTCATCGAGGAGGGCGCGTGAGCGCATTCACCGTTTACCCGGCGATCGACGTCCGCGGCGGCCGCGTGGTCCGGCTGGCCCAGGGCGATTACGCCCGCGAAACACGCTATCCGGGGGACCCGCTGGCGCTGGCCCGCAACTATGCGGACGCCGGCGCACGGTGGCTGCACCTGGTGGACCTGGATGCGGCGCGCACGGGCGGCTATACCCTCGAACCCCTGCTGCAGGCACTGCGCCGGGACGGGCGCCTGGAAGTGCAGACGGGGGGCGGGGTGCGTGCAACGGCGGACGTGGCGCGCCTGCTCGACGTCGGGGCGGCGCGGGTGGTGGTGGGCTCGCTGGCAGTGCGCGAGCCGGCCCTGGTCCGCGGCTGGCTGGATCAGTTCGGCCCGGACCGGATCACCGTGGCGCTGGACGCCAGGCTTGATGCACAGGGCGTGTGGCGGCTGCCGGTGCAGGGATGGACCCGGACGGGCAACCAGCGGCTGGACGACCTGGTGTCCGAATACGCCGGTGCCGGCCTGCGCCACCTGCTGAGCACCGACATCGACCGGGACGGAATGCTGGCCGGCCCCAACCTGGCCCTTTACGCGCATTTGCGGCGGCTCGCGCCTTCGCTGCGCGTGCAGGCCTCCGGCGGCGTGGCAGGCACGGATGACATTTCCAGCGCGCGCGCCGCCGGCTGCGACGGCATCGTGCTGGGCCGGGCGCTGCTGGAAGGCCGCTTCACCCTGGGCCAGGCGCTGGAGGCCGCGGCATGTTGAGCAAGCGGATCATCCCGTGCCTGGACGTGCGCGGTGGCCGGGTGGTGAAGGGCGTGCGCTTCCGCGACCACGTCGACATGGGCGACATCACCGCGCTGGCCCAGCAGTACCGGGACCAGGGCGCCGACGAGCTGGTGTTCTACGACATCGGGGCGAGCCCGGGTGGGCGGGCCGTCGACTGTGATTGGGTCGAGCGCGTATCGGCGCTGCTCGACATTCCGTTCTGCGTTGCCGGCGGGATCCGCGACGTCGCCACCGCGCGGTCTGTGCTGCATGCCGGCGCCGACAAGGTGTCGGTCAACACCCCGGCCCTGGAGCGGCCTGCGCTGATCTCGGAGCTGGCCGACGCCTTTGGTTCCCAGTGCGTGGTGGTGGGCATCGATTCCATCCGCGAGGCCGATGGCCAGTGGCGGGTGCGCAGCCATACCGGGGACCCGGCGGCCACCCGCGCGCTTGCACTGCGCACCCTGGACTGGGTGGAACAGGCGCAGGCGCTGGGCGCCGGCGAGATCGTCCTCAATTGCATCGATTCCGACGGTGTGCGCTCCGGCTTCGACATCCCGCAGCTCCAGGCCGTGCGTGCCGCCTGCCGCGTGCCGCTGGTTGCCTCCGGCGGGGCGGGCGCAGCGGCGCATTTCGCCGACGTGTTCGAACAGGCCGACGTGGACGGCGCGCTGGCCGCGAGCGTCTTCCACACCGGGGCGCTCACCGTCCGTGGGCTCAAACAGGTCCTGCGAGGGCAGGGGATCGAGGTGCGTGATGAATGAGCACAACGACATCCCAGGCATGGATCCGGATTCCCTGGACTGGGAAAAATCCGCCGGGCTGCTCCCGGCGATCGTCCAGGACGCCGGCACGCTGCAGGTGCTGATGCTCGGCTACATGGACCGCGCGGCCCTGGCAGCCACGCTGGCCACCGGCCGCGTCACCTTTTTCAGCCGCAGCCGCCAGCGCGCCTGGACCAAGGGTGAAACGTCCGGGAATACCCTGGAGCTGGTGGCGGTCCGCGCCGACTGCGACGCCGATGCGCTGCTGGTCCTGGCGCGGCCACGCGGGCCGACCTGCCACTTCGGCAGCCAGAGCTGTTTTGGAGGGGAGGCGCCGGGCAGCACGTTGGCCATGCTCGACGGGGTGGTGGCCGGGCGCGAGGCCGCCCGCCCGGAGTGCAGCTATACCTCGCGCCTGTTCGAGGCCGGGGTGCAGCGCATCGCCCAGAAGGTGGGAGAGGAGGGCGTGGAAACCGCGCTGGCCGCGGTAGCCGGCGACGATGCGCAGCTGCTGGGCGAGGCGGCGGACCTGGCCTACCACCTGCTGGTGCTGCTGCGCGCGCGGGGCCTGGGGCTGGCGGACGTGGAGCGGATCCTGGCCGAACGGCGTCACTGAGGCCTGGCGAGCGCCGCGCCGCCGGGACTCCGGACGCAGTTGCGGCCGCCCGCCTTGGCCTCGTACATGGCGCGATCGGCGACCTCGAACGCGGCATCGACATCGCAGTCCGCGTCCGCCTGGATGGTGTGCACGCCGATGCTTGCGCTGATCCGCAGGCTGTGGCCGTTGGCCTCACACGGTGCCGCGGCCAGCGCCCGGCGAATGCCTTCGGCCAGCGCAAGCGCGTCCTTCCGCCCGGTGCGCGGCAGGGCCACCACGAACTCCTCGCCGCCGAACCGCGCCACCAGTGCATCCCCGCCGGCCGCGCCGGCGATCCGCCCCGCCGCCCAGCGCAGGCACTGGTCACCGGTGAGGTGGCCATGGCGGTCATTGATGGCCTTGAAATGGTCCAGGTCCACCATCAGCAGGGAGACCGGCTGGCCGCGTGCGCGGCCTTCGCCAAGCATCCGGTCGAAGGCCTTCTGGAACCAGGTGCGGTTGTAGAGGCCGGTGAGCCCGTCGCGGCGGCTGGATTCGTGCAGCCGCGCATGGGCTTCCTCCAGCTGCAGGAGCGCGCTGCGCACTTCGTTCGTGCGCTGGGCGACCTTGCGCTCCAGCATCAGGTTGGCCTCGGCGGCAATGCGTTCGTTCTCGTTGCGCAGGGAGGCATAGCGATAGCCCAGCGCGATCGAGAGCAGCAGCATCTCCAGCGCCGAGCCGATCTGCACGCCGTATTCGGTGAAGAAATTCTTGGGGAGCACGCCGAATGCAAGCAGCGTGAACACCGCCGTGCCCATCAGGAAGGCGCCCCAGGCCAGCAGGAGCAGCTTGGCGGGCTCGTACCCGAGCCGGACCACCCGGATGGTGGCGCCCACGATCCAAGCGATGCCCACGAGCACTGCGAGGGCGGCCACCGGGGTCGCGATGCGGTAGGGCAGCCAGAACGACGCCAGGCCGAACAGCACGAAGAATCCGATCACCGTCAGGCTGGCGAGGTTCCCGGCAGGCCAGCGCTGCGGAAGCTCAAGGAAGTTGCGGGTGAACTGGTTCATCCCCACCAGCGCCAGGCAGATCGACAGCGGCACGGATTTGTCCGCGAACCAGGGCCAGTTGGGCCAGAGGTATTCGAAGCCCAGGCCGTTGAGGGTGAACAGCACCAGCCCGAAGGCGGTGATATGGAACAGGTACCAGAAATAGCTGGAATCGCGCAGCGAGATCCACAGCACCAGGTTGTAGAAGAACAGCGCCAGCAGGATCCCGTAGTACAGCCCGATGGCGAACTGGGCGTCCCGCGAGACCTCGGTGAACGATGCGGGGGTATAGAGCTCGAGCGGCACCTGCATCGAGCTTTCGCTTTCCACCCGTACCAGCAGCTCGACCTGCTCGCCGGGCGGCAGGTCGAGGCGGAAGTTGGGATGGCGGTAGCGCACGCTGCGGGCGCCGAAGGGCAGGTGGTCGCCGCCGGCCTGATGGTGCATCCGGCCATCGGGATACCGGATCCATACGTCGAGGCGGTCGCTGAGCGGGTACTCCTGCACCAGCAGCCAGCGCTGTTCGTCCGCGTTGCGGTTGATGATGGCGGCATGGAACCAGAACGCCCCGGGCTGGAAGCCGAAGGTGGCGTTGCCCCCCGGAACCGGCTGGAACCGGCCGGCGCGCAGATGGCCGATGGCATCGGCGATGCCATCGGCGGCGCCGCTGTCGTGGCGATACTGCAGGTGTGGGGTGAGGCTGAGCTGGTTGGTCCCGGCGGGCAACTCCACCGGGCGCGCCTGGAGCACGCCCGCGCACAGGAGCAGGGCCAGGCCGAGCCAGGCAAGGCATGCGGGCGCGCGCGCGGCTGCTTTCCAGTCCATTGAATTCCCCGGCCGGGGTGCCCGGCACCCCGGAACCCTGCATTAAACCACTGAAACGGGGGCTGCATCGACCGGCGGCATAATGGCCGGCCACTCATCCCGGAAAGCACGCACATGCGTATCTGGCCTGCCTGCCTGTCCCTGCTCCTGGCGATCCCGTCCATCGCGGCCGCCCAGTGCCTGGAAGGCCGGGTGCTGGCATCGGGCGGCGGGGACGTTCGGCCGCTGCCGGACGTGGCGGTTTCGGACGGACGCCAGGTGGTTCGCAGCGATGACGACGGCCGATGGTCGCTGCAGGGGCCGCTGGCCGGTCCGGTGTTCGTGGTCAAGCCGGCCAGCCACCAGGTGCCTGCCCGGACCGATGGTCTGCCCGACTTCTGGCGCCACGCGGACGCCGGCCGGGGCTGTGACTTCGTCCTTGAACCTGCAACTGCGGGCAGCGGGACGCTGGAGGTGCTGGTCTTCAGCGATCCCCAGACGGCAGACATGCGCGAGGTGGAGTACTTCCGCAAGGCCATCGTCGAGCCGCTGGCCGGGCGCCATACCGCCGGGCTGGGCGTCACCCTGGGTGACGTGACCAATGACGATCCCTCGCTGTACGGCGCCCTCAACCAGGCGACCACCTCGCTGGGCGTGCCCTGGCTGCACGTGCCCGGCAACCACGACCTGGACTTCGATGCCGCGCACGACCGCGACTCGCTGGAGAGCTTCCACCGGGCATTCGGCCCCGACACTTTCGCATGGGAGGAGCCGAACGCGGTCTTCATCGGCCTGGACAACGTGATCTACCGGCCGGAGGGCGGGGCGGGATACACCGGCGGGCTGCGCGAAGGCCAGTTTGAATTCCTGGAGGCGCTGCTGCCGGCGCTTTCGCGCGATCGCCTGCTGGTGGTGATGGTGCACGTGCCGCTGTTCAACGCCCCGACTGGCCGGGAGACCTTCCGCAGGGCGGACCGCGAGCGCCTGTTCCGCCTGCTCGAACCGTTCCCGCGGGTGCTTGTGCTGAGCGGGCACCGGCACCAGCTGCAGCACGTGTTCCACGGGCCGGAGTCCGGCTGGCGCGGGCAGGCGCCGCTGCACGAGTTCAACGTCGGCGCGGCCAGCGGGGCGTTCTGGTCGGGCGTGGCCGGTGCCGACGGCCTGCCGGATGCAACGATGTCCGATGGCACGCCCAACGGCCATGCGCGCCTCGTCATTGACCGGGAGGGTGATTACCGGCTGTCCTGGCATCGCGCCGGTCACCATGCCAGGGACGATGCGGCCTTCACCGACGCGATGGCCCTGCACGCGCCGCGCGTGCTCCGGCGCGGGGCCTATCCGGCCTGGGGCGTGTACGCGAACGTGTACATGGGGCTGGATGACACACGGGTCGAGTTCCGGGTGGATGACGGCGAATGGCAGCCAATGCGCAAGGTCGCCGCGCCCGATCCGCGGCTGGTCGTGGAGAATGTCCGCGACGACCTGGCGACCGAGCTGCGCGGCTTCGACCGCTCACCCGAGGCGGTGCCGTCGACCCATCTGTGGCGTGGCGCGCTGCCCACCGACCTGGACGCCGGCGAACACCAGGTCGAGGTGCGCGCGTTCGACCGCTGGCAGGGCGAACAGCGGGCGCGGACCAGCTACCGGTTGATCGAAGCCGCGCGCCCACGCTGAGCGCGGGCGGGCAGGGTCAAGGGTCGCCGGCCGCTTCCGATGCCGGCTGCGGCGCGGGTTCCCAGGGGTAGGCGACGGGCGGGCCGGCCTGGAACGATGCGCGCCAGGCGTCGAGCACCGGACGGATCCGCGTGCCCACGTGGATCTGCGGATGGGAGGCGGTGAAGTCCTCCTCCTGCTCGCGCCGGGCAACCGCGGCCCGGGCATCGTTGAACGCGGCAATGAAATCATCGTGGCGGTTCAGCCCGTCCACCAGCCAGGCCTGGCCGAACCAGGTCACATGCGACGCCGCCCCGCAGCCGAAAGAGGTCCGGTCCTTGCGCGCCGCCGTGATCACCAGGGCGTCATCGCTGCGCAGCGCCGGCAGGAAGCCGCCGGAATAGCACGCCGACACCACCACCGCCCGGTTGCCGACTCCTGACTGGGCGATCGCGCCTGCCAGCTGTTCCGGGCTGATCAGCTCGTCCACCAGCGGCGCAAGCTCCGCGACAAGCTCATGGTCTTCCGTGCCATGGGTGGTGATGAAGAGCAGCAGCAGGTCCTCGGCGGGATCCATCGCTTCGCCGATCCCGGCCAGGGCCCGGGTGAGGTTCCCGAGCGTGGCCAGGGGCCGGGGCGCGTCTTCGTCCAGGCTGTCGAAATGGTTGACCAGCGTGAGAACCCGGCCCCCGGCCTGGAACCGGCCGTCCATGAGCTGTTCCAGGTAGAGCACCTCGTTGCGGAACACATCCTCGTTGCCGTCGCCCGCGAACCCCAGCACGAAGAGGTCAGGCCGGCCGGGGCGCTGGGGCGGCATGGCCGCAAGCGCCTCGGAGATCAGCCGCTGGTCGCGCTCCGCGATGGTTTCGTCGTGCGCGGGCTCCGCAGCCGCCACGGTGCCGGCCCCCAGCAGCGCCAGGCCGGCAATGGCAGCCGCGCCCCAGGCGCGAAGCGCCTCAGGGAGTGATCTCATCGAACGACTCGACCCGCCGGTGCCCGCCGGCGGCTTCGCCGGTCCGCGACTGCGGGTAATCCTGCGGCCGGTCCAGCAGGACGGTGTCCATGCCTGCGTCGCGGGCGGCGTCCAGTTCGGCCACCACGTCGGACAGGAACAGGATCTGCGCCGGCGGAACATCCAGGCGCCGCGCAATGCGCGCATAGCTTTCCGCCTCGCGCTTGCCACCGGTCTCGGTATCGAACCAGGCCGAGAACAGCGGGCTCAGGTCGCCTGCGTCGGAATGGGTGAAGAACAGCACCTGCGAAGGCACCGAGCCCGAGGAGTACACCGCCAACGGATGGCCCTGTGCGTGCCACGCCTGCAGTTTCCGCACCACGTCGGGGTACACCGGCGCCCGGAAGTCGCCGTTGCGGTAGCCCTCCGCCCACAGCATCCCCTGCAGTGCCTTGAGCGCGGTGTGCTTGAGGTCCTGGTCGATCCAGCCCTGCAGGGTCTCGGCGATCATCCCGTCCTGGCACACGCCGCCCAGCCCGGTGGCGACTTCATCCAGCCAGCGGCGCACTTCGGGGTCGTGGCCGCGCACGCGCACGAAGCGCGGCATCTCGCGGCGGGCATAGGGGAACAGCACGTCCTTCACGAAGGAGATCGGGCTGGTGGTTCCCTCGATGTCGGTGAGGATCGTCCGCGCCATGCTCTGCTCCTGCCTCAGGATTCGCCATAGCGCGGGAAGCGCTGGGCGATGTCCGAGCCGGTGAAGTGGCCCACCCAGCCATCCGGCTGCTGGAAGAACCGGATGGCCACGAAGTCGGGCGCGGGGCCCATGTCGAACCAGTGCGTGGTGCCGTCCGGCACGGCGATCAGGTCGTCCTTCACGCATTCGACCTCATAGACCTTGCCGTCCACGTGCAGGGTGAACAGACCGGACCCGGCCACGAAGAAGCGCACCTCGTCTTCCTTGTGGTAGTGCTCGTCCAGGAACTTGCGCCGCATCTCCTCGCGCTGCGGGTTGTCCGGCGCCACGCTGATCACGTCCACCGTGGTGAAGCCGCGCTCGGCCACCAGCCTGTCCACGTCCTCGCGGTAGGCGGCCAGCACCTCTTCCTGGCTGGCACCGGGCTGGATCGGCGCGTTGGCCTGCCAGCGCTCGAACGTGACGCCGATGCGGCCGAGCTCGCGCGCGATCTCGTCGCCGTCTTCGGTCACCAGCTCCGGCGCGTCGGGCGCATCGGCGGGGAAAATGCGGAGTCGGCTCATGGCCTGGCCTCATCGAAAGGCATGGGAAACGCCGACATTATCAGGCATCCGCGTGCCGCAGCCATGCTGCAGGATGACCGGGCGCGCGGCCGCCTGCTCCGCTGGCTCAACGCCCAGCGCGCAGCAGGCACAGGTCCAGTTCGCACCCCAACAGGAAATCGAACGCGTCCAGATGGCGGCGCGCTTCGGCCAGGTCCCGTCCCCAGGCGTACAGGCCGTGGCCGTCGATGAGGTAACCCCACAACGGTCCGCCATCAAACAGCACGTCCACGTGCGCGGCAAGCGTGGCCATGTCCTGGCTGTTGGGCAGAACCGGCACGATCACTTCCGACTCATGGGTGTCGTTGCCGTGGAACGCCTTGAGCAGCTCGTATCCGGCCAGTCGGACGCCGCCCGCGCCGCAGTACAGGCGTGACGCCACCGTCTGGGTGCGCGAGTGGGTGTGCAGCACGCAGCCCACCTCGGGCAGGCGCCGGTAGAGCTGGGTGTGGAGCAGCGTCTCCGCCGACGGACGATGGCTGCTGCCCACCGCCTTGCCATCAAGGTCCACCACCATCAGGTCGTCCACGCCGAGCCGGCTTTTGTCCCGGCCCGAAATGGTGATCACCAGATGGCGTTCGTCCAGGCGCAGGGAAAAGTTGCTGCTGGTGGCGGGGGTCCAGCCCAAGGCGGCGAGTTCGCGCACCTGGGCGGCCAGCTGGCCGGCGAGTTCGCGGAAACGGGGGCTGACGGGGGAGGGGGCGTCCATGGGCCGGAGTCTAGCGCGCGGTCCCGGGGCCGGCGGCTTCCGTCGCCGGCGGAGGGGCGCCGGCGGAAGGCTTGCCGCCGCTGGTGTCCAGGCGCAGCACGCGGAAGCCGGTGTACGCCATCACCAGGGCGACCACCGGCCCGGCCAGGTTGAAGAATGCATACGGAAGGTAATCCAGCGTCGCCACGCCGAGGGTCGCCGCCATGTAGGCGCCGCAGGTATTCCAGGGGACCAGCGGGGAGGTGATGGTGCCGCCGTCCTCAAGTGCACGCGAAAGGTTCACCGGGTCCAGCCCGCGGCGCCGGTACTCGGGCTGGTAAAGCCGGCCGGGCAGGACCAGCGCCATGTACTGGTCGGCCGCGACCACATTGGTGCCGAACGCAGTGCCGATGGTGGCGGCGATCAGCGAGCCAGTGGATTTCACCTTCTTCAGGACGCTGCGGACCATCCGCTCCAGCAGCCCGGTGCGCTCCATCACCGCGCCAAAGCCCAGTGCACAAACGATGAGCCACACCGTGTTGAGCATGCTGATCATGCCGCCGCGGGTGAGCAGGTCGTCCACCACCGCATTGCCGGTGTCGGACTGGTATCCCTCGAACAGCGCCCTCCAGGCTCCTGACAGCAGCGCCATCGGCCGCGGGATGTCCGGGTCATCGGCCAGCGCCACCACCAGCTCGGGCTGGAACAGCACCGCGAACACGCCGCCCAGCAGCGCGCCCAGCAGGATGGTCGGGTAGGCCGGAAACCTCAGCATCGCCAGCGTGAACACCACCAGCAAGGGGATCAGCAGGTACCAGCCGAGGTTGTAATGCTCCCGCAGCTGTCCGGCGAGGTTGCCGAACTCCGGATTGCCGCCGCTGCCCTGGACCAGGCCCACGATGGTGAACAGCACCAGCGCGATCGCGAAGCTGGGGAAGGTCGTCCAGGTCAAGTGCCGGATATGCGAGAACAGCTCCGCCCCTGCGGAGGCGGGGGCAATGATCGTGGTATCGGAGATCGGCGACATCTTGTCGCCGAAGTAGGCGCCGGAAATGATTGCCCCGGCGGTGACGGGCAGCGACATGTCCATGCCCTGGGCCACGCCGACCAGGGCGACGCCCAGCGTCCCGGCCACCGTCCACGAGCTTCCGATCGACAGGGCCACGATGGCGCACACCAGGCAGCTTGCCGGATAGAAGTACGCCGGGTGCATGAGCTCCATGCCGTAGACGATCAGCACGGGCACCGTGCCGCTGAGGATCCAGGTGCCGATCAGCGCACCGACGGAGAGCAGGATGAAGATCGGAACCACCGCCAGGGACACCCCGTGGACGAGGCTGTCCTGGATCTCCTGCCAGGGGATGTGGTTGCGAAGGCCGACCAGTGCCGCCACGCCGGTGGCCAGCATCAGCCCGATCTGGTTGGCACCGAACGACGCGTCGTCAGCGTACAGGTAGACGGCACATGCCAGCGCCAGCACCAGGAACAGCAGCGGGGTCAGCGCCTGCAGGAGGCTTGGATCGCGACGATCTGGGCTCACGTGTGCTGCGCCCGACCACCACGGCCGCTGCGGCCAGGACCTGTATTCATGTCCATCCCCCTTGCGGTAGAGCGCAGTACCTTGCCAAAGCACACCCGCGACCACAAGCGGCCACCGGCACTTGACGGCAGGCGATAATGGGCGGCCTGCCCACTCCGCCAGGACAACCTCCCGCATGCACGACAGCCCAGGCCAACGCGACGCTTTCGCCACCTCCCTGCGTGCCTATGCGGCGCGCTGGCCGGGCGAATCGGATTGCGTGGGATTGTTCCTGGATCTGGTCCAGGCGCCCGGCAACCCGTACGTGCGCGAGCGGCTGCAGGGGCACCTGACCGCATCCTCGCTGGTGGTGAGCCGCGACGGCCAGCGCACCTTGTTGACCCACCACCGCAAGCTTGGCCTGTGGCTGCAGCCCGGCGGCCACGCCGACGGCGACACGGACCTGGGGCGCGTGGCCCTGCGCGAGGCGCGGGAGGAAACGGGCCTGGCGGGGCTGGTGCTCGAGCCCGGGGTCTTCGACCTGGACCGGCACTGGATCCCCGAATACCGGGGCGTGCCCGCGCACTGGCATTACGACGTGCGCTACATCGTGCGGGCAGGGACGGACGAGCGTTTCACGGTGAGCGAGGAGTCCCACGACCTCGCCTGGCGTGACATCGCCGCGCTCGCGGCGGATCCGGCAATGGATGCGTCGCTGCGGCGGATGGCCGGCAAATGGCTGGCGCGCCGCCAGGATCCTCAAGCGGTGCGGTTGCCGGCCGGATGAGCCGCGCCAGGCCGCCGCGTGGCTTCAGCCCAGGACGTTCGTGCCGTCGCGCTTCTCACGCGGGGGCAGCTCCTCGTCGCCGTGCTCGAGGAACCAGATGTTCTCGGCGATGTTGGTCACGTGGTCGCCGATGCGCTCGATGTTCTTGGCCATGAACAGCAGGTGGGTGCACGGTGTGATCGCCCGCGCGTCCTCCATCATGTAGGTGAGCAGCTCGCGGAACAGGCCGGTGTACATCTGGTCGAGTTCGGCATCGTTCTCGCGGATCTGCTGGGCGGCCTCCGCATCGCCCTCGCGGTACGCCACCAGCACCTCGCGCAGCTGGCGCGTGGCGATGCGCACCAGCCCCTTCAGGCCGCGCGTGATCGGCAGGGCGGGCGACTGGTTGAGTGCCAGCGAGCGCTTGGCAACGTTGGCCGCGTAATCCCCGATTCGCTCGATGTCCGACGACACCCGCAGGGCGGCAAGGATCTCGCGCAGGTCGCGGGCCAGCGGGCCGCGCAGGGCCAGCTTCACGACGTCCTCGCTGATCTCCTTTTCCAGCGCATCGATGGCGACGTCATTGTCGATCACCCGCCGCGCTGCGGCATCGTCGCGGCGCTCGACCACGTCGAGCGCGGCCTCCAGCTGCGCCGCGGCCATCTCGCCCATGCGCAGGATCTCGTCCCTCAGCCGGGCACGTTCCTCGTCATAGCTGCGCACGATGTGGTCATGTTGCTGGTGTGGCATGGCGGTGTCCTTTCGGTGGCCCTCAGCCGAACCGGCCGGTGATGTAATCCTCGGTCTGCTGCTGCGAGGGATTGGAGAATATGGTGTGGGTCTCATCGTGCTCGATGAGGTCGCCCAGGTACATGAACGCGGTGTAGTCCGAAACCCGGGCCGCCTGCTGCATGTTGTGGGTGACGATCACGATGGTGTAGTCGTCCTTGAGGTCGGCGATGAGCTGCTCGATGCGGCTGGTCGAGATCGGATCGAGCGCCGAAGTGGGTTCGTCGAGCAGCAGCACGTCCGGGCGCAGGGCGACCGCACGGGCGATGCACAGGCGCTGCTGCTGGCCGCCGGACAGGCCCAATGCGCTCTTGTCGAGCTTGTCCTTGACCTCGTCCCACAGTGCGGCCTGGCCCAGCGCCTGCTCCACGCGCTCGTCCATCTGCCGGCGCGAGAGCCTCTCGTGGTGGCGGATGGCGTAGGCGATGTTCTCGTAGATGGTCATCGGGAACGGCACCGGCTTCTGGAACACCATCCCCACCTTGCTGCGCAGCCGGTTCATCGGGTACTTGGGACCGAGGATGTTCTCGCCGTCCAGCAGCACCTCGCCGCGGGCCTCCTGCTTCGGATACAGCGCATAGATGCGGTTGTACACCCGCAGCAGGGTCGACTTGCCACAGCCGGAAGGACCGATCAGCGCGGTGACGCGTTTCTCGGGGATGTCGAGGTTGATGCCCTTGAGCGCATGGAACTGGTCGTAGTGGAAGTCCAGGTTGCGCGTGGAGATCTTGACCGGCGCCTGCGGCAGCGCCTCGCGCGCGTGCGTGGCCATCCTGCGCGGCGCGGGAGAATCGGGGGTGTCGGTCATTGCCAGGTCCGGGTGCGGATCAGTCATGGGAAATCTTCCTGCGCAGGAGCAGGGCGCGGGCGCCGATGCTCACGACCAGGACAAACGCGGTCAGCACCAGGGCGCCTGCCCAGGCCAGCTGCTGCCAGGATTCATAGGGGCTGCCGGCGTACTGGTACATCACCACCGGCACGCTGGCCATCGGCCGCATGATGTCGGTGTTCCAGTACTGGTTGCCGAAGGCGGTGAACAGCAGCGGCGCCGTCTCGCCGGAAATTCGGGCGAGCGCCAGCAGGATGCCGGTGATGATGCCTGCCGAAGCGCTGCGGTAGAGCACCTGCACGATCACCTTCCACTGCGGCACGCCGAGCGACAGCGCCGCTTCGCGCATCTGCACCGACACCAGCCGCAGCATCTCGTCGGTGGTGCGCACGACCACCGGCAGCACGATGAAAGCCAGCGAGATCGCGCCGGCGAGCGCCGAGAAGTTGCCGCCGGTCTGCATCACGATCAAGGTGTAGACAAACAGGCCCAGGACGATGGACGGCGCCGAGAGCAGGATGTCGTTGACGAAGCGCACGACTGTCCCGGTCTTGCGCGCGAAGCCGTACTCCGA
The DNA here is from genome assembly GCA_012515985.1 of Gammaproteobacteria bacterium. GTDB lineage: Bacteria > Pseudomonadota > Gammaproteobacteria > Xanthomonadales > Xanthomonadaceae > Luteimonas. The sequence continues at coordinate 4,613 of JAAYXJ010000077.1, read as the reverse complement.
CAGCCAGGTGCCCGCGGCCACGCCCAGCGGAGTGCCGATGGCGATCGCCAGCGCGCACATCACCGCGCTGCCGAAGAACGCGTTGGCCAGGCCGCCGCCCTCCTGCATGGGAGGCGGCGTCATCTGGGTGAAGAGGTCCAGGCTGATGCCGCCGGCAGCCTTGGCCACCAGCGTCCACAGGATCCAGCCCAGGAAGAACAGTCCGAACCCGGCAGCCACGCACGAGATCCCGATCGCGGCGGCGTTGCCGAATCGGCGGCGGCGGTAGAGCCGGTCGGCCACGGCGGACATCAGTTGCCCTCCCTGCGCGCCAGGCGCATCAGCATCAGCCGCGCGATGGCAAGCACCACGAAGGTCACCAGGAACAGGACGAACCCGAGCAGCAGCAGGGCCGAGCGGTAGGTCTCGGTCGCCTCGCCGAAGTCGTTGGCGATCAGCGCCGCGATGGTGGTGCCCGGCTCAAGCAGGGACGGGGACAGGCGCACGCTGTTGCCGACCACAAAAGCCACGGCCATCGTCTCTCCGAGCGCCCGGCCAAGGCCGAGGAAGATGCCGCCGATGACCGCCGACCGGGTGTAGGGCAGCACGATGTCCCAGCTCACCTCCCACTTGGTGGAGCCGAGCGCATACGCCGACTCCTTGAGACGGGTGGGGACGGTCAGGAACACCTCGCGCATGGTCGAGGTGATGAAGGGGATCACCATGATCGCCAGCACGAAGCCCGCGGTCAGCAGGCCGATGCCCAGCGGCGGACCGCGGAACAGCATCCCCAGGCCCGGGATTGCGCCAAGGTTGTCGTTGAGCCAGGGCGTGACGTGGGTCGTCATCACCGGCACCAGCACGAACAGCCCCCACATGCCGTAGATGATCGACGGAATCGCCGCCAGCAGTTCGATGGCGGTGCTGATCGGCTGCCGGATCCAGCGCGGTGCGACCTCGGTGAGGAAGAACGCGATCCCGAAGCTCACGGGCACCGCGATGATCATGGCGATCACCGCGGTGACGATGGTTCCGTAGATCGGCGCCAGGGCCCCGTAGCGGTCCTGGACCGGGTTCCAGTCGGCGGTGAGGAAGAACCGCCAGCCCTGCGACAGCAGGGCGTCGCGCCCGCCCCACAGCATCGACAGGGCGGCGGCGGCCAGTGCCAGCATCACCAGCACCACGGTGCCGCCAAGGGCGAGCCGGAACAGGCGGTCGTTGCGCGCGTCCCGCAGGTCGCGGCTCGCGCCCCGTCCTGCGGGAAGGGCGGAAAGGTTCATCGCGACGGGGTCCGCAGTCAGTCAGCGGCGGGGTAGCCGAACTCATTGGCCCAATACGCTTCCACCTGGCCCACCAGGTCCGGCGGCAGCGGAACGTAGTGCAGCGCGCTGGCCTGGTCGCGGCCGCTGTTGAGCGCCCAGTCGAAGAACGCGAGCGCGGCCTGGTTGCGGGCCGGATCGGCCGGCTGCTTCTGCATCAGGATGAAGTTGGTGGCGGTGATCGGCCACGCGTCATCGCCCGGGGCATTGGTGATCACCAGGTGGAAGTCGGTGGTGGAAGCCCAGTCCGCGGTCGCCGCCGCTGCGGAGAAGCTTTCCTCGCTGGGCTCGACCCAGTTGCCGGCGGCGTTCTGCAGCGCGGCGTACGGCATGTCGTTCTGCAATGCATAGGCCAGCTCGACGTAGCCGATCGCACCCTCGATCTGCTTGACGTAGGAGGCCACGCCCTCGTTGCCCTTGCCGCCCACGCCCGACGGCCACTGCAGCTGGGTGCCTTCGCCGATCCGCTGCTGCCACTGCGGGCTGACCTTGGAGAGATAGTTGCTGAAGTTGAACGTCGTGCCCGAACCGTCCGAGCGATGCACGATGCTGATCTTGGTGTCTGGCAGCTGGGTGCCGGGATTGATGCTGGCGATCGCCGGGTCGTTCCAGGCGGTGACGCTTCCCAGGAAGATGTCCGCAAGCACGGGGCCGGTCAGGCGCAGCTCGCCGGGCTCGAATCCGGGCAGGTTGAAAACGGGCACCACGCCGCCGATGGTGGACGGGAACTGGCCCAGGCCGGCCTCGGCGAGCTCCTCGCTGGAGAGCGGGGCATCGGAGGAACCGAAATCGACGGTGGCCGCCTTGATCTGGGCGATGCCGCCGCCGGAGCCGATCGACTGGTAGTTCACGCGATGGCCAGTGGCGGAGTTGTAGTCGGCCGACCAGCGCGACATGAGCGGGAATACGAACGAAGCACCGGCCCCGGAGATCTCCGCGCTGCCACCCGCAGGCTGGCCGTTGCCGGCGCCCTCAGTGGAGGGACCGCACGCTGACAGGCCGAAAGCGAGGGGAAGGGCGAGCAAAGCCAGGCGGACAGGATGCGTTTTCATGCGGGACTCCACGGCGATTGCGCCGGCGCGGCCGGCTGATCGGACTATGGAATGATGTTTTTGTTACAGCAGCATTACAGAGCGGTAACGGCCTTTAAAAAGGCTGTCATCAGGCGATCCACAGCCGCAGCAGCCATGCCACCGCGCCCACCACCGCCAGGCCCGCCAGCCAGAGGAACACGAACCACGCGAGCCGCTTCCACAGCGGCCCCGGCCCGGACGCCATCAGTGATACCCCACGTCCCCCACCTTCCCGCGGAACACCCAGTAGCTCCAGCCGGTGTAGGTCAGGATGATGGGGATCAGCACCGCCGCGCCGACCAGCATGAAGACCAGGCTTGAGTCCGGTGCCGCGGCATCGTGGATGGTCAGCGCCTGCGGCACCACGTACGGGAACACGCTGATGCCCAGGCCCACGAATGTCAGCGCGAACAGCGCAAGGGTCAGCAGGAATGGCGCCAGCTCGCGGCCGCGCCGGAGCGTACGCCAGAACGCATACGCCATGACCAGGGTCAACAGCGGGACCTGCGCCGTCAGCAGTACCGCCGGCATCGTGGTCCAGCGGCTGTTGTAGTCGTAGTCCAGGCCCAGCGTCGCCAGGCTCACCAGTACGATGCCGGCCAGCATGGCCACGCCCAGGCGGGAGGCGAAGCGCTTGACCTTGGCCTGCAGGGCGCCCTCGGTCTTGAGCACGAGCCAGGTGGAACCGAGCAGGGCGTAGCCCGCGACCACGCTGAGCCCGGTGAGCACCGTGAACGGGGTGAGCCAATCCCACCAGCCGCCGGCGTATTCGCGCCCCTCGACCTCGATGCCCTGGACCAGCGCCCCCAGGATCATGCCCTGGGCCATCGCCGCCACCAGCGAACCGCCGTGGAAGGCGCCGTCCCACCAGGCGCGGTGGGCCGGATCGCGGCCGCGGGCCTCGAAGGACACGCCGCGGAACACCAGCGCCAGCAGCATGGCGATCACCAGCGGGTAGACCGCGGTCATGATGATGCCGAAGGCGACCGGGAACGCGGCGAACAGGCCGCCGCCCCCCAGCACCAGCCAGGTCTCGTTGCCGTCCCACACCGGTGCCACCGTATTGATGGCCTGGTCGCGCTCGCTGCCGATGCCAAGGCCCGGCAGGATGATCCCGATGCCCAGGTCGAAGCCGTCCATCACCACGTAGGCGAACACCGCGAAGAGCAGGATCAGGGCCCAGGCGAAGGCAAGGTCGAATTCCATGGCGTCAGTCCTCCCCGGCCATCTTCATCGCCGGGCCCGGCGTGATGCCGGCCGTGCGGATCGTGGCTTCATCGTCATCCATGGGCCGCTCGGACGGCTGCACGCCACGGGCCATCATCCGCAGGATGTACAGCGTGCCCAGGCCGAAGACGATGAAGTAGACGATGATGAAGGCCACCAGCGAAGTGCCCACGGCCGAAGCGTCCAGGGCCGAGGCGCTTTCGGCCGTCGTCATCAGCCCATAGACGGTGTAGGGCTGCCGCCCGACCTCAGTGGTGACCCAGCCGGCGATCACCGCCACGAAGCCCATCGGCCCCATCAGCACCGCCGCGCGATGCAGGGCGGGCCAATCATGAAGGCGCTTGCGCCATCGCGCGTACAGGCTCCACGCGCCGAGGGCGATCATCAGCAGGCCGATGCCCACCATGATCCGGAACGACCAGAACACCACGCCCACCGGCGGGTGCTCATCCACGGGAACGGTATCCAGGCCGTCCATGGCAGCACCCGGATCATGCTGGAGGATCAGCGATCCGAGCTTGGGCACCTGCAGCGCGTAGCGGACCTCGCCGGCCTCGCTGTCGGGGATGCCGAGCACGATCAGCGGCGCGCCGTCGGGATAGCTCTCGTAGTGCCCCTCCATGGCCATGATCTTGGTGGGCTGGTGCTCCAGCGTGTTGAGCCCGTGCAGGTCTCCCACCAGCAGCTGCAGCGGGGCCACGATCGCCGCCATCCACATGGCCATGGAGAACATCGTGCGGGCGCCGGCCAGCGAGCTGGTGGCGGCAGGGTCATCGCCATCCACCCGGGTGCCGGCGCGGCGGTGCCTGAGCAGGTGCCAGGCGCCCACGCCGCCCACCGCGAGCGCAGTGGTCAGGTAGGCCCCGATCAGCGTATGGAAGAGCCGGTAGGGGAAGCTGGGGTTGAAGATCACCTCCCACCAGCTTTCAGGCACGAACTGGCCCGCCTCGTTGATGCTGAAGCCGGTGGGGGTCTGCATCCAGCTGTTGGCGCTGAGGATCCAGAATGCCGACAG
>JAAYXJ010000076.1 GCA_012515985.1 Gammaproteobacteria bacterium | reverse complement strand
GCCGACTTCATCGACAACTCCGGCGGCGTGGGCACCTCCGACCGCGAGGTCAACATCAAGATCCTGCTCAACGCCCAGGTGCGCGAAGGAAAGCTTGCGCTCAAGGCGCGCAACAAGCTGCTGCTGGACATGACCAATGAGGTCGAGACCCTGGTGCTGTGGGACAACATCCGCCAGAACCAGGCCCTGAGCCTGATGGAGCGGATGAGCGTGCCGCGGCTGGGCTCCAAGCAGCACTTCATCCGCACCCTGGAGGCCCAGGGGCTGCTGGACCGGCAGATCGAGTACCTGCCGTCGGATGCCGAGCTGGCCGCGCGCAAGGCCCGCGACGAGGGCCTGACCCGGCCGGAGCTTGCGGTGCTGCTGTCCTACTCCAAGCAGGTGGTCTACGACCAGCTGCTGGATTCGGACATCCCCGAGGATCCGTACCTGTCCAAGGAGCTGCAGCGCTACTTCCCCACGCCGCTGCAGAAGAAGTACGCCGCGGCGATGGAGGAGCACCCGCTCAAGCGCGAGATCATCGCCACCGCCGTCACCAACGCCACCATCAACCGCATGGGCGCGACCTTCATCATGCGCATGCAGGAAGACACCGGGCGCACCGCGGCGGAAGTGGCCAAGGCGTACACCATCGGCCGCGAGGTGCTCAACGCCCGCACCCTGTGGAGCCAGCTCGAGGAGCTGGACGGCAAGGTGCCCGAGGCGGTGCAGATCGATGCCCTGCTGGAGATCTGGAACCTGCAGCGCTCGTTTGTGCGCTGGCTGCTCAACCGCCCCGGGCCGATGCCCGGGATCACCGACGCGGTGGCGCGTTACAGCGACGGCTTCAACGCCATCCGCAGCGCCGACGGGATCCTCCCGGATTCCCAGCGCCCGGGCTACGACGCCCGCCGTGCCGGCTGGCGCGAGCGCGGCATGCCGAAGCAGCTGGCCGAAGACCTGGCCGAACTGCCTTACCTCGAGCCGGTGTTCGACATCATTGAACTCGCGGCCAAGCGCCGGCAGAAGCCGGTGGACGTGGCCAAGGTCCACTACCGGGTGGGCGAGGCGCTGCGGCTGCCCTGGCTGTTCGACCAGATCGACGCGCTGGAAGTGGAGGGCCGCTGGCATGCGGTCGCCCGCGGCGTCCTGCGTGACGACCTGGCGGCCAGGCAAATCCAGCTCACCGGGCAGGCGCTGTCCGCGCGCGGCGGCGACGCCGACGCCAAGGTGCAGGCGTGGCTGGGCCGCGACGATGCCTCGCTCCGCTTCACCCTGGCGATGCTGGAGGAGATGTTCTCGCAGAAGTCGCTGGACTATCCGACCGCTTCGGTGGCCGTGAGCATGCTCTCGCAGATCACCGGCTGATCGTCGGCGTGCGGCGTGCTCCCCTGCGGGGCACGCCGCTTCCGGCCGGCTGGTGTGCGGCGGGTGATCCAGGCCGCCGCGGGCCTGCGCTATGCTCCGTCCCATGAGCACGGAACAGCCCCGGATCGCATTCCTCGCCGCACCCACCCAGGCCGCGCAGCAGGCCCAGGCATCGCTGGTCGCCGCCTACGGGCAGGTGGAGCCCGAAGAGGCCGACATCCTGTGCCCGCTTGGCGGCGACGGCTTCATGTTGCAGACCCTGCACCGCCACGGACCGCTGGGCAAGCCGGTGTTCGGCATGAAGCTGGGCACGGTCGGGTTCCTCATGAACCACTTCAACGAGGAGCGGCTACTGGAGCGGATGCGCGCCGCCGAGCCGGCGGTGCTCAAGCCGCTGGAGATGATCGTGCAGACCGAGTCGGGCGCCAGCGTTGGATCGCTGGCGTACAACGAGGTCTCGCTGCTGCGCCAGACCCGGCAGGCGGCGCACCTGAGCATCGATCTCAACGGGCAGACCCGGCTCGACGAGCTGATCTGCGATGGCGTGCTCGTCGCCACGCCGGCAGGCAGCAGCGCGTACAACTACTCCGCCAGCGGGCCGATCCTGCCGTTCGGCTCGGGGATCGTCGCGCTCACGCCGATCGCTCCGTTCCGACCGCGCCGCTGGCGTGGGGCGCTGCTCAAGGCGGAGACCGAGGTGTGCTTCCGGGTGCTGGATCCGTACAAGCGGCCGGTCAGCGCAACCGCCGACTCGCACGAGGTGCGCGACGTGGTGGAGGTGCGGATCCGCGAGGCGAGGGGCCGGGAGGTGACGCTGCTGTTCGACCCGGAACACAACCTGGAAGAGCGCATCGTCAGCGAGCAGTTCATGAGCTGAGGCGCGCGCGTCTCACCGGTTGCGATTGCGTTCGCGCATACTTCCGCGCATGTCCCCGGCATCCCAGCCACCGCCGCCGCTGATCGTCGCGATCTCCTCGCGCGCGCTGTTCGACCTGGAGGACAGCCACCAGCTGTTCGAGCGCGAGGGCATCCAGGCCTATGCCGAGCACCAGCGCGCCCACGAGGACGACGTGCTCGAGCCCGGCATCGCGTTCCCACTGGTGCGCAAGCTGCTGGCCCTCAACGAGGGTGCGGCACCCGAGGCCCCGCGTGTGGAGGTCATCCTGCTTTCGCGCAACTCGGCCGATACCGGCCTGCGGATCTTCAACTCCATCGAACACCATGGCCTGGCGATCTCGCGCGCGGCGTTCACCTCGGGCGAACCCACCTGGCCCTACACGCGACCGTTCGGGGCGCAGCTGTTCCTCTCCGCCAACCCCGACTCGGTGCGGGCGGCGCTGGAGAACGGCATTGCCGCGGCGACCATCCTGCCCGCGAAGGCACCCCAGCACCGGCACGACCAGCTGCGCATCGCCTTCGACGGCGATGCGGTGATCTTCGGCGATGAAAGCGAGCGGGTGTCGCAGCTCCAGGGAATCGATGCTTTCCACGAGCATGAGCGCAGCCGGGCCCGGGAGGCGCTCACGGGGGGGCCGTTCCGCGGTTTCCTGTCCGCCCTGCATGACCTGCAGGCGGCATATCCACCCGGTGATGCGTCGCCGATCCGCACGGCGCTGGTCACCGCCCGCTCGGCGCCCGCGCACGAGCGGGTCATCCGCACCCTGCGCGAGTGGGGAGTGCGGCTTGACGAGGCGCTGTTCCTGGGCGGGCGCGCGAAAGGTCCCTTCCTGGAGGCCTTCGGCGCCGACATCTTCTTCGACGACTCGCTGCACAACATTGATTCGGCGCGCCTGCACGTGGCCACCGGGCACGTGCCACACGGGATCTCCAACGCCGGCTGAAGCCGGCGGCGGATCGTGGTAAGATCCGCCCCCGCTACGCGCTTTTGCCGCCAGATAGCGCCCTGTTGAGGGACGTTCCTGCTTTTTCGTCTGGCGATGGCCGTTGCGTAGCGTCCATGCCCGGTATCGGCAGGAACGGAGCAGCGCTCCGGTCGAGGATTGTCTTCGGCTTTTTCTTCCCGCGGTCCATCGGGTGCAGCCCGCTGCAGCCGGGCGTCCGCGCACCCCGTGAGCGCGCGTGCCAACCAGAGGAGATACATCCAGCATGACCCAGCGAATCGCCGTCCTCGGCGCCGGCCCCAGCGGCCTGGCCCAGCTTCGCGCTTTCGATGCCGCCCGCCGCGCGGGCGT
>JAAYXJ010000075.1 GCA_012515985.1 Gammaproteobacteria bacterium | reverse complement strand
GGCCATGCGCGTCCAGCGCGGCCAGGAGCCTGGGCACGCTCCGGCCGGTGCCGGTATCGATGAACGCCGCGCGCCCCCGTTCGACCAGCAGGTAGGCCGCGCAGAATCCCGGGCGCACATAGCCCGTGTCGATGATGACGATACCGTCCTGGGCAGGCATGGCCGGCTCCGGCTTTCCGTGGGGTGACGCGAACAGTCTAGGTAGCCGTTTTCACGGCCGGGATTGGGCTTTGGTAGCAGGACACGGTGCTCAGAACCTGCGCAGGATCCGGGGCCGCAGAAAGAAAGCGAGCGTCATCACGGCCAGGTAAACGCCGTATCCGACGGCGCTGGCGAGGATCTGTCCCCACATCCGGCCGTATTCGGGGTCGGCGTTTTCCAGCGACCAGTACTGGGTCCAGGCGAACGCCACCACCGCCAGCACCAGCGAGATCACGTCGTACACGCGGCGCGCGGTGCCGCGCGGCTGGCGAGGATAGATCCAGAACAGCGCGCCCAGGATCAGGAACCAGGGAATGAACAGGATCAGCGCGAGATTGAGCTCGACCAGCGGGTTCACGCGTCCACCTCGGCGAACCGTGCCAGCGCGTCCACCAGTTCCTCGACCGCCACCGCTTCGCCCAGGTGGCCCACCAGTTCCTCGCCCAGGTGGATGCCCGCGCCCGCCACCTGGCGCAACCCGGCACCGGAGGCCTGCTTGATGCGGGCGATCAGCCGGCCGGCATCGCGCGGGGATTCGTGGCCGATGCCCTGCAGCAGCACGCGGTCGCCGTCGACCAGCTTGAAGTAGAAACGGCCATCGTCCTCGCGGTACTGCTTGAACTGCGGGGGCGCCGGAGCCTTCGCCGCCTCCGTCGTGGCCGGTGCGGCCAGCGGCTGCGAGAGGTCGAACAGGCCCACGGCCTTGCGCAGTTCGCGCAGGAACGGCGTGGCCACCTCGTCACGCAGGCGCGCGGCGCCTTCGCGCAGCTGGCGCTCGATCGCGGCCGGGTCGGCGACCAGCGCTTCATACCGTTCGCGCAGCGGTGCCACCTCGACGTCGATGCGCTCGAACAACTGTTCCTTGGCCTCGCCCCAGGCGATCCCCCCGGCATAGGCTTCGCGCAGCCGTGCGGTTTCGTCCGGGCTGGCGATGGCCCGGTAGATCTCGAACAGCGCGGAGTCTGCCGTCTCCTTGGGTTCGCCCGGCGCGCGCGAGTCGGTGACGATCGAGAACACCAGCTTGCGCAGCTGCTCGCGCGGGGCGAACAGCGGGATCACGTTGTCGTAGCTCTTGCTCATCTTGCGCCCGTCCAGCCCGGGCAGCGTGGCCACCTGCTCCTCCACTGCCGCTTCGGGCAGGGTGAAGTGTTCGCCATACAGGTGGTTGAAGCGCTGGCCGAAGTCGCGGGCCATCTCGATGTGCTGGACCTGGTCGCGCCCCACGGGCACGCGGTCGGCGTTGAACAGCAGGATGTCGGCGGCCATCAGCACCGGGTACATGAAGAGCCCCGCGGTCACCCCGGCATCGTCGTCCTCGCCCTCCTCGCGGTTGCGGTCCACGGCGGCCTTGTAGGCGTGGGCGCGGTTGAGGATGCCCTTGCCGGCCACGCAGGTGAGCAACCAGGTCAGCTCGGTGATCTCGGGGATGTCGGACTGGCGGTAGAACGCCACCCGCTGCGGGTCCAGCCCGCAGGCCAGCCAGCTGGCCGCCACTTCCAGCGTCGAGCGCTGCACGCGCACCGGATCCTGGGTGCTGATGAGCGCGTGGTAGTCGGCGAGGAAGAAGAAGCTCTCCACGCCGGCCGCCCCGCTTGCCGCGACCGCGGGGCGGATGGCCCCGACATAGTTGCCCAGGTGCGGGACGCCGGTGGGCTTGATGCCGGTAAGGACGCGGAGCGGGCGAGTGGACATTGACGGCACGACGTGGAAAGGACCCGCATTTTAACCGTTCGCAGGCGCGTGCCGCCCGCGCGCTGGCGGCCCAAAAAGAACGGGCCGGCGTGGCCGGCCCGTTCTCCCCTGTTCGCGGAGGCCGCGGCAGCGCCGGGGCGCGTGCCGCCTCCGCGGATCAGAGCGTGCGCTCGAAGTCGCGCACCTCCTGTTCGGCGCGCTCGCGGCCCCAGCCGTACTGCTCCTGCAGCTTGCCGGCCAGGTATTTGCTGTTGCCCTCGGCAACGTCGAACACGTCGTCAGTGAGATCACCCCACCGCGCCTGGGCCTTGCCTTTCACCTGCGACCACTTGCCCGAAATGATGTCCTTGTTCATGCGTGTCTGCCTCTTCGTTTGTGGGGAGGAACTGCGCGGATGTTCCGCACGCCTGCAATGTGCGCTGCGGGATCTGAAAGCGCGGTCAAAATTGCGTTCGTCGGCGTTGACGACGATGAACAGTCGGCCCACCCCCGCCTGCTGCCTCCCCAGACGAAGGAAGCCGGCTGGCGCCGGCTTCCTCGAGTCAGGTGATTTGCGGGACATCAGCCGTCGGTGGTTCCGCCGGTGTCCTCGGCCACCTCCTGCACCTTTTCACCCGCACGCTCGACGTCCTGTCCCGCGCCGCGGACGGTGTTGCAGGCGGTGAACGTGCCAGCGGTGAACATGGCCAGCAGCAGCAATGCAATTGAACGCTTCATGGGATCCCTCATCGGTGGTTGGACAAGCCCATGAAACCCCGCGCGGGCGTGAAGCCGGCGCGAATCGGCCGCGGCCGCAAGCTCCTCGTTCAGGTTTGGCCCAGCGCCGTCAATCGCGCATGAGCGTGGACTTGCCGAACAGGCTTTCCACCAGGTCCACCGCCAGTTCGGCGGTGGTGTTGCAATCGTCCAGCGGCGGGCTGACTTCCACGATGTCCAGCGACGCCATGCGCCCGGTGTCGGCGATCATCTCCATCACCAGCTGCGCTTCGCGGTAGTTCAGGCCGCCGGGAACCGGGGTGCCGGTTCCCGGCGCGATCGCGGGATCGAGCATGTCCACGTCGAAGCTCACGTGCAGGTGCACGTCGTCGCCCAGGCCGGCCAGCGCCTCCTGCATGGTGCGCTTCATGCCGACCTCGTCGATGTAGCGCATGTCGTAGATGTCCAGGCCGTATTCCTTGACCAGGCGCTTTTCCTCGGTATCGACCGAGCGGATGCCGATCTGCTTCACCTGCGTGGGGCTGATGGCCGGCACGTGGTCGCCGATGCCGGTGAGCGCGTCCGGGCCCAGCCCACACAGGCAGGCCACCGGCATGCCGTGGATGTTGCCCGAGGGTGTGACGGTGCTGGTGTTGAAGTCGGCGTGCGCATCCAGCCAGAGGATCCGCAGTTCGCGGCCCTGCTCCCGGCAATGGTCGGCCACCGCCGAGATCGACCCGATCGCCAGGCAGTGGTCGCCGCCCATCATCACCGGCATGCGGCCGCTGCGAAGTTCCGCAAGGGAGGCTTCGCGGACCGCGCGGTTCCAGGCCACCACTTCATCCAGGTGCCGGTAGCCGTCCTTCGGCGGCTGCCACGGATTGGGCGGCCCGGCGACGTTGCCGCGATCGACCACATCGATCCCGCGACCGCGCAGGGCTTCGGCCAGGCCGGCGATGCGCAGGGCCTCGGGGCCCATGCGGGTGCCGCGGTGGCCGGCCCCCACGTCGGTGGGGACGCCGAAGATCGATACGGGGGGATAGCTGCGGGTCATGGGCACCTTCCAGGTTGGTGCCGGCAGTCCGACTCGAACGGACGACCTACCGCTTACAAGGCGGTTGCTCTACCAGCTGAGCTATGCCGGCGTGGAACGGCCCCGGTGCGGGGGACGGGCGCGCATTCTAACGCGCAGCGGCCGGGGCTTCATTGCAGCCGCCCGCAATCCAGCTCCTCCCAACGCGCAGCGCCCGTGGCTGCACCCGCCTGGTCGGGATCGAATCCGGGTCCGGCGGCCAGGTCGATCCAGGTCTCTGCGCCGGTGGCGCCCAGCGGCTCCGCCACCGCCGCCCCGAAACCCGCGGCGTGCAGGGCCGCCTCGTGCCGGCGCGCCGCCGGCTCACCGCCAAAGCGGCCCAGCGCAATCGCATTGGCTTCCTCGCCCTGGCCGATGATGAAATGGTCGTCGAAACCGGCCGCAAGCAGCCGTTCCACGACCGCCTGCGCCTGGGTCCGGTCGGCCTGCGGGGGAAACATCACGCGCCAGCCGGTGGCGCCGGTGGCCGCCTCGCGCGACCGGATGCGCACCACCTCCGGTTGAAGGCGCTCGCGCGCCGCGGCGGCGTCGGCCGCCTCCGCCCACGGGCCGAAACTGAAGCAGCGCAACTCTTCGGGATCGACGAGCGCCGGATCGCTGCCTTCGGCCGCAACCTGCGCGGAAGGCTGCGCCGCATTGGCCGCGTTGAGCGCGGCGGCCCGCAGCTGCTCCGGATCCGCCTCGGACACAAGGATCAGGCGCGGCACGTCGGCAGGCAACGCCGGCGCGGCCTCGGCGGCCGCGTCCGGGCGCAGCGCCCACCACAGGGCGACGCCGATGTTCATGACCACCAGCAGGACGATGAGCGCGCGAAGGTGCATGCCCGGATTCTAGGCCTTCATGCCGCCCGTTCCATCCACAGCCAGCGCGCAAGGCCCTCGAGCACGAGCGTGGGCGCCGCACGCGCGCCCGGGATGCGGGGCAGCAGCGGCCCGCTTCCGCCGCCGTGCACCAAAACCGCCGGCGCCGCGCCAAGCAGCGTGGCGGCGCTGTTGCGGCTGGCCTGCACCAGTGCCAGCGCGGCGCCTTCGCAGCCCGACGTCAGCGCATCCGCCGTGTCGCTGGCGAATTCCACGAAACCGCCTCCGGCTTCGGGCAGGTGCGGCGCGCGCGCGCTGAGCGCCGCGCGCATCAGGGACGGCGACGGCGCGATGCGGCCGCCGCGGTGGCGGCCACCTGCGTCCAGCAGGTCGATGGTCAAGGCCGTACCCACGCCCACCAGCAGCCACGGGCCGCCCCCACGGGCGTGGGCGCCGAGCATGGCCAGGAACCGGTCCACGCCCAGGCGCGCGGGGTGGGCATAGGCGATGCTGATGCCGTCGCAGCGCGCCAGGGTGCGCGCCACGGAGATCCGTCCGCAGCGGGTCGCCAACGCGTCCAGCAGCGCCGTGCGCAGTCCGGTGGATACCACGCTGGACACCGCCGCCGAAGCGATGCGCCCCGGCAGCGCCGCATCCCAGTCGCGCGGAAGCCGCCTGCCGTCGTGCGGGAACGCCAGCACTTCACCGATCCGGCCCTGCGCGTCCACCGGCGCGGCCTTGAGCCTGCTGTTGCCCAGGTCGAACAGCCACCCACTCATGCCGGCCCCGCCTGCGGCCGCACGCTCACCTCGCCGGCGTGCACGGCGCGCTCATGGCCATCAATGCACACCCGCAGTGCCCCGTCGGCGGCGATTCCAAGCGCCTCGCCTTCGCGCTCTCCACCGCCGGACTGCACGCGCACCCGCCTGCCCGCCAGCGCATCCACCGCCGCATAAGGCTCCAGGAACGGCGCCAGCCCCTCGCGGTCAAACCGCTCCAGCGCCGGCAGCAGGGCGGCCAGGCACTCGCCGGCAAGCCGGTTGCGGCCTGGCGCGTCGTTGCCGGCCAGCGTTGCCAGGTCGGTCCACGGCTGCCCGATCGCGGCGGCGGCCTCATCAGGCATGCGCACGTTGATGCCAATGCCGATCACCGCCCGTACCGGACCCGCGTTCTCGCCGCCGCCTTCCACCAGCAGCCCGCCCAGCTTGCGCAGGGTGCCGTCGGCGGCCGGGGCTACCAGGTCGTTGGGCCACTTCAACCGCACCTGCCGCAGGCCACAGGCGTGCAGCGCTTCCACCACCCCCAGGCCGGCCACCAGCCCCAGCCCGCCCAGTCGCGCCAGACCGGCATCGAAGCGGCGCGCCAGTGACAGGTACAGGTTGGCGGCGAGCGGAGACTCCCATCCGCGCCCGCGGCGGCCGCGGCCGCCGGTCTGACGCTCGGCCAGCAGCACCTGCACCCCGTGCCCTGGCGCGGCCTGGCGCAGCAGTTCGGAATTCGTCGAATCGATGGCCCACGCGACCTCCAGCGAAGCCAGCTGCGCCCTTGCGGCCTCCGGCATGGCGGCGAGGATCGCCGCGGCATCCAGCAGCTCCAGCGGCTGAACGAGCGCATAGCCCAGCCCCGGGCGCGCGTCGATCGCCACCCCGGCCGCGCGCAGCGCCTGGATCCGCTTCCATACCGCCGCCCGGGTCTGCCCGCTCGCGCGCGCCAACGCGTCGCCAGAGACCGGACCGGCCAGCAGCCGGCGCAGCAGGTCGCGGTCCGACAGCGGACCGGGCGGATCGGGGACGGTCATCGGGAGGAATCCGGCCTGGAGCGGAAGCCGATTATCCATGCCATCTCCGCTGCTGCAGCGCAACACCACTGCACACACATCGTTGTTATAGTGTGAAATCGACCTGCAAAGGCCACCGCCAGAGCCACTCTCCACGGGCAATCACCATGATCCAGCGCATCGCCCTTCTGCTTCTCCTCTGCTCCGCCAGCCTTCCGGTGCTCGCCGGAGAAGGGCGCATGGACATCGTTGAAGTCGAAGCCGACTGCCAGGCCGACTGCGGAGCAGTGGACGTGGCAGCGGGCGCGGTCGGCGACGAGCACGGGATCAGCCCCGGCGACGCCAGCGACGGCGCCCCCGCCGCGGAGGCCGGCACCGCCTCGCCCGCCACCAGCCCGGAAAGCACCTCGCGTCCGCCGCGCATGCACAACCTCATCCCGGGCATGTTCCGCTGATCGAAGCACCCCGGCGTGTTCGGCCTGTTCCGCCGCCTGCGCGGCCAACCGCCGCTTCCTGATTCATCCACCTGGCACGCCGTACGCGCCCGCGTCCCCTGGGTCGCGCGACTTGATGGCGAACGCGACGCACGCCTGCAGCGGCTCACCGCGCGGTTCCTGGCCGACAAGGTCATCACCCCGGTCGGCGACCTGGCCCTGGACGACGTCCAGCGCGCCCAGCTGGCCGCACTGTGCTGCCTCCCGCTGCTGGAATTCGGCCCGGAAGGCCTGGCCGGCTGGCGCGAACTGATCGTCTATCCCGATGCCTTCCGGGTGAACCGCACCCACGTCGACGCCGCCGGCGTCCTCCACGAATGGGACGACGAACTGATCGGCGAAGCCTGGGAGGCCGGCCCGCTCATCCTCTCCTGGGCCGATGTCCAATCCGACCTCGCCCAGCCCCGCGCCGGTTTCTGCGTCGCCGTCCACGAGATGGCCCACAAAATCGACGCCCTCGACGGCGTCCTCGACGGCACCCCGCCCCTCCCGCGCGCCTGGCAGCGCGAATGGGCGCGCGACTTCCAGCAAAGCTTCGATGGCTTCGTCGAACGTGTCGACCGCGAAGAAGAGACCCCGATCGACCCCTACGCGGCCGAAGCCCCGGAGGAGTTCTTTGCCGTGTGCAGCGAGTACCACTTCAGCGACCCACGCACCCTCCAGCAGGAAATGCCCCAGGTCGCCGCGCACCTCGAACGCTTCTACGGCCCATCGCCGTTCCTCTGAAGACTGGCATCGACTCCCCCCCGCGAAAGCCGAGGGGCCGGTGGGGCAGCCCGAGTACGGTCACAATCCCGGCGGCAGGATCACCTCGAACCGCGCGCCCCCCAGCTCCTCCGACTCCCCGACCCTCAGCTCCCCCCGATAGCTGTCGATCAGCGTCTGCACGATCGCCAGACCGATCCCGTGCCCGTGCACCCGCTCGTCCCCCCGCACCCCGCGCTGCAGCACCATCGCGATCCGGTCAGGCGGTATCCCGGGCCCGTCGTCCTCCACCACCAGCACCAGCCCCGGCCGCCGGTTGGCCGCCGACTCCCCAGGCCGCGCCGTCAACAGCACCCGCGACGACGCCCACTTGAACGCGTTCTCCAGCAGGTTGCCCAGCAGCTCCTGCAGATCACCCGGCTCCCCGTGGAAGCGCGCCTCCGGATCCAGGTCGAACTCGCACAACACCCCTTTGGACGCGTAGATCTTCTCCAGTCCGCGCACGATCTGCTCGGCGTGCGGCTCGATCTCCACCGGCGCGGCGAACAGCTTGTGCCCGCTGGAAGCGGCGCGCCCAAGCTGGTAACCGACCATGTCGTTCATCCGCCGCAGCTGCGTCTCCAGTTCCTCGCGCAGCTCGGCATCGCTGGCGCCCGAATCCAGTCGCGTGCGCAGCACCGCCAGCGGCGTTTTCAGGCTGTGCGCCAGATCGGCCATGGTGTTCCGCTGGTGATCCAGGTTCTGGCGCTCGCTGTCGATCAGCGCATTGATGCTTTCTGTCAGCGGCTGCAGCTCGCGCGGATGCAGCTCCCCCATGCGGTTGAGCCGGCCGCGCTGCACCTGGGTCAGCTCCGACACCACGCGCCGGAGAGGCCACAGGCTCCAGCGCAGCACCACCGTCTGCAGCAGCAGCAGGATGATCCCGGACACCCCCAGGTAGCGCCACAGCGCCTGCCGGAACACCAGCACCTGGCTGGGCAGGCTGCCGGCGTCCTCCATGATGTACACCGTGAACGGCGTTTCGGTCTCGGTGCCGCCCATCTCGCGCACCAGCACGAACCCGCGACCGTAGCGGATCACCTCGCCGTCCATGCCGGCGCTGTCGACCATCGGCAGCGGGCCATCGATGCGCACCTGGCCACCTTCGAGCATCGGCAGTTCGGGCAACTGCGGGCCCTGGGCAGAGCCGGAATACCACTCACCGCTTTCGGTCACCACCGCGGCGTACAGATCGCCGCCCGGCCGCTCGAAGCGCTCGTCGGGCGGATATTCCGGCGGGATCAGGGTGTCGTCGCGGGCAAACTCCACCGCCCCGGCGTAGAACTCTGCGAACACGCGCAGCCGCTCGCGCTGCCCCTGGCTGGCCACGTCAACGAACGCGCGGTCAAGCGCATAGCCGGCCAGCGCAAGGAAGGCGACCAGCCCGAGGCTGGCCGCAAGCAGCTGGCGGACCTGCAGCGAGCGCGGCCGCCAGGACATCCGATTTCGCCGGTTGGACCCCATCGACACAGGCTACCCCGGCCCGCGGCCACGCGCCCCTTCGCAGGACCCGCGATGGCCGGTGCTCAGGCCTCGGTATTGCGCGGGAGCGCGAACCGGTAGCCGCGGCCGCGCACGGTCTCGATCGGCTTCAGGGTGCCGTCGGGATCAAGCTTCTTGCGCAGGCGGCCGATGAAGACCTCCAGCACGTTGGAGTCGCGATCGAAGTCCTGCTGGTAGATGTGCTCGGTCAGGTCCGCCTTCGACACCAGCTCGCCCGCGTGCATCATCAGGTACTCGAGCACCTTGTACTCGTAGCTGGTCAGGTCGACGTTCTTGCCGTCCACCGATACCGTCTGCGCGGCAAGGTCCAGCGTGACCGGCCCGCACTCGAGCTGCGGCTTGCTCCAGCCCGCGGCGCGGCGCACCAGGGCATTGATGCGCGCCAGCAGTTCCTCGACGTGGAACGGCTTGACCAGGTAGTCGTCGGCACCTTCCTTCAGGCCGTCCACCTTGTCCTGCCAGCTCGAGCGCGCAGTGAGGATCAGCACCGGGAACTGCTTGCCCTCGTCGCGGAGGGCCTTGATCAGCTCCATGCCGGACATCTTCGGCAGTCCCAGATCGATGATGCCCACGTCGAAGGGCACCTCGCGCCCCATGTACAGGCCTTCCTCGCCATCCTGGGCGGCGTCGACCGCGTAACCCTCGCGCTTGAGGCGCGCGGCAAGGGTCTCGCGCAGGGGGGCTTCATCCTCGACGAGAAGAATGCGCATGAAATTCTCCAGTCACAAAGGCCCGTGGGCCGTCGCGTTCAAGTATCTGAATTCAATCGTCGTCGCGGCGTGAGCGCTGGCCGCGCCGGCGCTGCGGATCATCCTCGATCACCCGCACCCGGCCGCGATCGTCCACCAGTTTAATCCGGTTGATCTGGCGGCCGTTGGAATGCATCCGGTCGGCGGCGATGATGTGGCCGCGATTGGCACGGCGCACATGGCGGATCGACTCGGCCATCGAGTCCTGGCGCCGCTGCGCGCGGGGGTTTTCCGCGCCCCGCTCGGCCAGCCGCTCGCTGCGCTCCGGGCGCTCCTGCCCACGCTGCTGCGCGTGCGTCGGCACGGTCACCAGCACCAGGCCGGCGAGCAGCGGCAGGAAGACGGCAATGCTGGCGGCACTCTTCATCAACGGATACGCAGGGCGGTGCAGAACATGTGATGCGATCGGGCGGCTGCCGCGACGAAGTCCCACGCGGCACCTAAATTGTTGAAATTTCGGGGTGAATCCGTCCTTAATCCATCCCTGTGCGGGGCATCTGCCGTTCAGGCCCGCCTTTT
>JAAYXJ010000074.1 GCA_012515985.1 Gammaproteobacteria bacterium | reverse complement strand
GGTTCGGGCAGTTTCTGCACCAGCAGCTTGTCGATGCGCGGGCCGTCCAGGTCGATCACCTCGATCCGCCATCCCTCCCACTCGAACCATTCGCCGGTATTGGGGATGCGCCCGAAATGCGCGATCACCATTCCCGCGGCGGTGTGGAAGTCGTGCTCATCCTCGTCGGGGAGCCGGTTGCCGCCGAACAGCTCCCGCATGGTGTCGATGGTGACGCTGCCGTCCACCAGCATCGAGCCGTCGTCGCGGGTGACAACCAGCGGCTTGGCGTCGTCGCCCTCGCCGCTGCTGGTGCGGCCGATGACGGCCTCCAGCAGGTCGTTGACCGTGATCAGCCCGGTGATGTCGCCGTATTCATCCACAACCAGGGCCAGCGACTGCTTTTCCCCGCGGAATATCTCCAGCAGTTTCAGCGCCGGCGTGGACTCGGAGACGAAGAGCGGTTCGCGCAGGTACCGGAACAGGTCGAAGCTGCCATGGTCGATGCGGTCCAGCAGGGATTTCACTTCCAGGATCCCGATGACGTCGGCGTCCGAATCCCGATACACGGGATAGCGTGAGAACGGCGTGGCGCGCATCGCGGCCAGGTTCTCCTGGAAGTCGGCGCCGGCGTCGAGCCAGGCGATCCGGGTCCGCGGGGTCATCAGGCTTTCGGCGCTGCGGTCGCCAAGCTGCAGCACCCGGTTCATCATGTTGCGTTCTTCGGCGTCGATCACCCCCTGCTCGTGGCTTTCGCTCACCAGCAGGCGGATTTCCTCTTCGCTCACCTGCGCCGCCTCGGTGTCGGCCAGCCGCAGCATCCGCAGCAGCCCCTGCACGCTGGAGCTGAGCAGCGTTACCGCCGGCTTGGCCACCCGGGCAATGCCGTGCATCGGCAGCGCCACCAGCGCCGCGATCCGCTCGGGCGCCAGCAGCGCCAGCCGCTTGGGCAACAGCTCGCCGAAGATGATCGTCAGATAGGTGATCAGGCTCACCGCGAGCACCAGCCCGATGGTGGCCGCCCAGCTGGACTGCATGAACGGCACCGTGGCGCTCAGGGCCGGCGCGGCCGACAGCAGCAGCGCGCCGATCGACTCGCCGATCGCCTTGCCGCCGAACATGCCGGTGAGGATGCCGATCAGGGTGATCCCCACCTGCACCGTGGACAGGAAGCGCTCCGGCTCGTTGGCCAGCTCCAGCGCCTTGCGCGCCCCGCGGCTGTCGGATGCCTGCTGCTTCAGGCGCGACTTGCGGGAGGTGACCACCGACATTTCCGACAGCGCGAAGAACGCGTTGCAGGCAATGAGCACCAGTACGACCAGGAACTCCAGCATCAGCGGGATTCCCGGGGCAGGTCAGGGTGGGTCGGGGCGCGGAAACCGGCGGTGCGGGGCGGCGGTCTTGGGTCGTCGTCCATGGGATCGGAGGGGCGCGATTGCGCGGAAAAGGATGATAGCAGCCGCCGCGCCGCGGTGGATCGTTTCCGGCGGGCCGGGGCGGCGTCTCCCGGGCGGGCGGAATTGTCGCAAAACAGACATAATTCGCGCCGGCATACGCCCGGCACCCGCCCGGGCCTACGAGGACCCCCGACGATGCTGTCACTGCAAACCATTTTTGGCCGCGGCATGCAGTTCTACACCCTGCTCGAAGAGGCTGCCGAGGCGGCCCACGACGCGTCCAAGGCGTTGCACCAGCTGGTGCGCGATCCCGACCGCGAGCCGGCCCTGGACGCGTTCCGCCTGGCCCGCCTGCGCACCCGCGAGACCTCCAACCAGATCAGCCAGGAGCTGGTGGACAGCTTCATCACCCCGATGGAGCGCGAGGACATCGAGGCGCTGGGGTCGGCCCTGTACCGGATCCCCAAGCAGATCGAGAAGTTCGCCGACCGCTACGCGCTGGCCATGCAGAACCTGGAGCACATCGATTTCGCCCCGCGCGCGGCGATGCTCGAACAGGCCGCCGGGGTGGTGGTGAAGATGGTGCGCCTGCTGCCGAAGATGAAGCTCGAGCCCATGAAGGCGCTCAACGACGAGCTGCGCGCGATCGAGAACGAGGCCGACCGGCTGATGCTCGAGGTCTACGGCGACATCTACTCCGGCAAGCTCGATCCCCTGCACATGTTCCTGCTCAAGGAATTCTTCGAGATCCTGGAAAAGGCCATCGACCGTTGCCGCGAAGCCGGCGTGGTTGCATACGAAATCGTGCTGAAGAACTCGTAAGGGCCCCGATCATGTTGACCCTGGTGCTGATCGTGGTGCTCACCGCGCTCGTGTTCGAGTACATCAACGGTTTCCACGACACCGCCAACTCGATCGCCACGGTGGTGGCGACCAAGGTGCTGTCACCGATGCAGGCGGTGGGCATGGCCGCCTTCATGAACCTGCTCGGCGCGCTGGCCGGCACCGCGGTGGCCCAGACGATCGCCTCGGGCATCATTGACGCCGGGGTGGTGGACGTGGGCTCGCAGCTGATCCTGTGCGCGCTGCTGGGCGGGATCATCTGGAACCTCATCACCTGGTGGTTCGGGCTTCCATCCTCGTCTTCCCACGCCCTGATCGGCGGCCTCATTGGCGCCGCGCTGGCGGCGGCGGGGATGAATTTCGACGTCGTGATCTGGTCGGAGCCGGCCGAACCGGTGTGGCGCAGCGCCGGGGTGCTGTGGAAGGTGATCATCCCGATGGTCGGCTCGCCGGTGCTCGGCTTCAGCGCCGGCTTCCTGATGATGGGCGTGCTGTTCTTCATCATCGCGATGTTCGCCAGGGCCGGCGGCGTGTTCGCGCGCATGGTCAGGCCGCGCTGGGTGAACAGCTTCTTCGGCAAAAGCCAGATCGTTTCGGCGGCCGGCATGGGCTTCGCCCACGGCATGAACGACGCCCAGAAGACCATGGGCATCGTCGCCCTGACCCTGATCAGCGCCGAGGCCGCGGGCACCCTGGACAACCTGCCCTGGTTCCTGGACTTCCTGCACCCGTCGGACGAGGCGCTGGAGGAAGGGGGGATCGACCTTTGGATCAAGGTCACCTGTGCGCTGGTCATGGCCGCGGGCACCGCGGCCGGCGGCTGGCGGATCATCAATACCCTCGGGCACAAGCTGGTCAAGCTGCACCCGATCCACGGCTTCGCCGCCGAAACCAGCGCCGCCTCGGTGATCCTGGGCGCGTCGGCGCTGGGGATCCCGGTATCGACCACCCACAACATCTCCTCGGCGATCATGGGGGTGGGCACCGCCAAGCGCTTCAACGCCATCAAGTGGAGCGTGGTGAACAAGATGGTGTGGGCGTGGATCCTGACGATCCCGATGGCCGGCGGCATGGCCTATGGGCTGTTCCGGCTGCTGCAGGGGATGGGCTGGGCGTAGCCTCCGGTCTGGCGCGCTATCCTGCAGCGATGCAGGACGACTCCGCCCGGGACCGCATCCTGGCCGCGGTGCGCGCGATTCCGCGCGGCCAGGTGGCCGGCTATGGCGAAGTCGCCCGCCGCGCAGGACTGCCGGGACGCGCAAGGCTGGTGGCGCGGGTGCTGGCGGCCAACGACGATGCCGCGCTGCCCTGGCATCGCGTGGTGCGCGCCGACGGTCGCATCGCGCTGCCTCCAGGCAGCGCCGGTTGGCGCGAACAGTCACGGCGCCTGGTGGCCGAGGGCGTGCAGGTGGACCAGGGCCGCGTCCGCATGCCGCGCGCCGGCGGGCCAGGGCGGCTGGACGCGCTGCTGTGGGGACCGGACGGAGATTGAGGAACGCCTGCCTGGCCGACACCTCACGCCCGGCCCGCTATCATGGCGCGACCTCCAAGGAGCCCGGCCGTTGTCCAACCTTCCCCCCGTCACCAAGGCGCTGCTGATCATCAACGGCGTCGTGTTCCTGCTGCAGTTCCTGCTCGGGAGCCAGTTCTTCTTTCCCTTCATGCTGTGGCCCCTGGGCGGCGCCGAGGCGGGGGGCATGTCGTTCATGCCCTGGCAGCTGGTGAGCTATGGCTTCCTGCACGCCGGCATGTTCCACCTGCTGTTCAACATGCTGGTGCTGTACATGTTCGGGGCGCCGCTGGAATACACCTGGGGGCAGCGCCGGTTCCTCACCTATTTCCTGGTGTGCGTGGTGGGAGCGGGACTGTGCCAGCTGGTGGTGGTGTCATGGTCGCTGGCCCAGGGGGGGCTGCCGTATCCGACGCTGGGCGCCTCGGGCGGGGTATTCGGGGTGCTGCTTGCCTTCGGGATGCTGTTCCCCAACCACCGGGTGATGCTGCTGATCCCGCCGATCCCGATGAAGGCGCGCACGCTGGTGATCGCGCTGGGCGTGATCGAGCTGATCGCCGGCATCAGTGGAACGCGCTCGGGCGTGGCCCATTTCGCGCACCTTGGCGGCATGCTGTTTGGCTGGCTGCTGATCCAGCAGTGGCGCGGGCGGCCGCCTTTCAGCAGGCGGCCGCGCGGCGGTGGCGGCGGCAACGTGCGCCGCTTCTGAGGCTCAGCGCCAGATCCTGACCTGTTCGGCCTCGGGGCGCCGCATCGGCGTCCCGGCATCGCAGCCGAAGGCCTCGCCGAATGCCGGCAGGTTGGCGAGCGGGCCGTTGGCGCGCCATTTGTTCGGGGTGCGCGTCTGGTCGGCGGCAGCGCGGATGACGGCGGCCGGCGACATCTGCTGGCGCCAAAGGGTGGCCCAGGCGCGGAAGAACGCCTGCGAGGACGCCTCCGGCAGCTGCGGCTGCGCCTGCTGCAGCGCGGCCCAGGCCAGCTCCACGCCGGCCAGGTCAGCCGCGTTGGCGTCCCGATGGCGGGTGCCGTCGACCATCGTGCCGCTGGAGCCGGGGAACGGGTAGCCGTGGTACTGGGTGGCGAGGGCGTGGGTCCGGTCGTTCCAGGCGGTCTCGTCGGCCGGGGTCCACCAGTCGCGGAAGTTCCCGTCGGCATCAACCTGGCGGCCGACGATGTCCACGCTGCGCCCGAGTTCATGTCCCACCAGCGCCCCCAGGCTGCCGAAATGGGCCGCCGGGTCGGCCGACATGTCCAGCACCGGCGGCTGCAGCACGGCTGCGGTCACCACCAGCTGGTTGCGCGCCAGGTCATAGGCAAGCGCGGGCTGCTGCGGCAGCACGTCCCAGTGGTGTGCGGCGCCCGGCTGGCCGATCCGGTCCATCTCCCGCGCGTGGCGCCAGGCCGAGGCCGCCAGGACGTTGGCACCGAAGCTGTCGCGGCTGGTCTGCGGCAAAATCCCGTCATGGTCCCATGCCGGCGCGCCGACCTCGATGTGGAGCGCCTGCAGCTTGCGCCCGGCCTCCGCCTTCGTGGCCGGCGCCATCCATTCGCTGCGCGCGACCGCCTGGACCAGCGCGTCGCGCACGCCCGCCGCCACGACACCGGCACGCTCGCGGGTGGCGGCAGGCAGGTGCGCGGCGACGTACTCCTGCGCCAGCAGCGGGCCGGCCACCTTGTTGATGGCATCCAGCACATGGTCGGCGTGGCCCGCCTGCGCCGCATCGCCGCGTAGCACCCGGCCGTGGAATTCGAACTCGGCGTCGCGGAACGGCCGCGACAGGAACGGCGCCATCGCGCTCGCCACGTGGAAGCGCAGGTAGGGCTTCCACTGCTCCACGGGCGCGTTCGCCACCAGGTGGTCCAGGGTGGCGAACAGCTCGGGGTTGGCCAGCGACACCCGCTCGGCGTCCACGTCCTGGGCGGCGAGGAACTGGTCCAGCCGCAGGTTGCGGTACTGCCTGCGCAGGCCGGCGGTTTCCACCAGCGCATGGTTGTTGCGGGGGGCGTGCAGGTGCGCCAGCGGCTGCCAGCGGGCGGCGATGTGGCGCTCGAGATCGATCACCGCCTGGGCCTGGGCGTCCAGCTCCGCTTCCGGCACGCCGGTCAGGGCAAGGATCGTGCGTACGTGGTCGCGGTAGCGCTGGAGCAGGGCGCCGGTGTCGGCATCCTGGCGGCTGTAGTAATCAGGCCCCGGCAGGCCGAGCCCGCCCTGGGTGAAGTAGCCGATGTAGCGGTCGGGATCCTCCACGCCGGGACCGGCGCTGAACTCGAACGCCACCGGGATCCCGGTCTGGTGCAGCCCGGCGATCACGCCCGGGATGTCGCGCGCGCGGCGGATGCCGTCGATGCGGGCGAGCAGGCCGGCAATTGGCCGGGCGCCGGCCGCCTCGATCGCGGCCTCGTCCAGGCCGCTGGCCCAGAAGTTGCCAAGCACCTGTTGTCGTTCGTTGCCAGGCGCAGTCATGGCGGCGTCCAGCAGTTCGCGCTGCTGGCGGGTGGTGAGGTCACGCAGTTGTTGCAGCGCCGAGGTGGTTTCAACCCCCGGGCCGGGCAGCACGTTGGCGTCCATCCACTGCTGGTTGGTCACGGCGTGGAAGTCCGTGCAGGCGGTGGGCGCGGCGCCGGCGGTCTGGGCCCCGGCACCAGTGGCCAGGCCGGCCAGCAGTACCGCGACCGTGGCGAGGGCGAGGGGGCGGGCAGGCGGGAAGGAGAGGGTCGGCATCACAGCTCCGTTGCGGCACGGCAGGGGTGGAGCGCGGCAGTTTAGCAAGCGGCCCGCGGGCCGGAAGGGCCTCAGGGGGCGCCCCGGCATCCCTGCCGGGGCGCTGGCGGATCACCAGATGTCGATGCGCTCGTCCTCGCCGCGGACCATGGCATCACCCGGCTTGCAGTCGAAGGCCTCGGCGAACGCCGGCAGGTTGGATGGCGCGCCCGCGGCCCGGAACGATGCCGGCGCGTGCGGATCGGTGGCCAGCCGCACCTTGAGCTCCTCGTCGGTGAAGTTGCGGCGCCACACCGTGGCCCAGTTGAGGAAGAAGCGCTGGTCCTGGGTAAGGCCGTCGATCATCGGATCCTCCTCTCCCTCGCGCGCGCGCTGCAGGGCGTCGTAGGCCACCGCCAGGCCGCCCAGGTCGGCGATGTTCTCGCCCAGGGTCAGCTTGCCATCGACAAACTGGCCCGGCGCCGCCTCGTAGGCGTTGAACTGGTCGATCAGCTGGCCGGTCAGCGCGCCGAAGCCGGCGGCGTCTTCCTCCGACCACCAGTTCTCGAAATTGCCCTTGGGATCGAAGCGGCTGCCCTGGTCGTCGTAGCCGTGGATCATCTCGTGGCCGATCACCGCGCCGATGCCGCCGTAGTTGAGCGCATCGTCCGCCTCCGGGTCGAAGAACGGCGGCTGCAGGATCGCGGCCGGGAACACGATCTCGTTGCGCTGCGGGTTGTAATAGGCGTTCACCATCTGCGGCGGCATGAACCATTCGTCCGGGTCCACCGGCTCGCCGATCTTGTCCAGGTTCCAGCGGTAGTTGTAGGCGTTGGCCGCCAGCACGTTGCCGATGTAGCTGTCGCGGCTGGTCTCCAGCCCGCTCCAGTCGCGCCAGGTGTCCGGATAGCCGATCTTCGGGTCGAAGGTCTCCCACTTCTCCATCGCCCTGGCCTTGGTTTCCTCGCCCATCCAGTCCAGGTTCTCGATGCGGTCCCTGAGCGCTTCGGACAGGTTGTCCACCAGCTCCTCCATCCGCTCCTTGGACTCGGGCGAGAAGGCCACCTCCACGTACATCTGGCCCAGGGCCTCGCCCACCTGCCGGTTGATGGTGCCCAGGACGCGCTTCCACTCCGGTTCCATTTCCTGCTGGCCGCGCAGGGTGCGGTCATAGAAGTCGTAGCTGGCCTGGACGAACTCCGAGGACAGGTACGGCGAGGCGTCGTCCACGCTGTGGAAGCGCAGGTAGGCCTTCCAGGTCTCCACCGGCACGTCGGTGAGCATGGCGTCCACCTCGCCGTGGAACTCGGGCATCGCCAGCGAGAACATCTCCGGCGTGTCCACTCCCTGGGACTCGAAGAATGCCGTCCACGGGAAGTTGGGGGTGAGCGCGTCGGCTTCCTTCATGCTCACCGGGTTGTAGAACAGCTCGGCGTCGCGGGCCAATTCCACGCGCGAGCGCGACTTGTCCGCGAGCCGGGTCTCGAAGGCGACCACGTCGGCGGCCAGGCTCGCCGCCTGCGCGGCCTCGATCCCCGACAGCTCCAGCACCCTGGCCACGTGCTTTTCGTACGCGGCCAGCTTGTCGGCGTGGTTTTCCTCGAAGTAGTAGGTCTTGTCCGGAAGGCCCAGGCCGCCCTGCGATGCATAGGCGATATTGACGGCCGAGTCCTGGAAGTCAGGCGAGGCGCCAAAGCCGAACAGGACGTTGCGGCCATCGGCGGCGCTGCTGCGCAGGTAGTCGGCGACGGCCTCCGGGCTGTCGAGGGCCTCGATGGCGTCGATCACGTCCTGGATCGGGGCGATGCCCTGGGCATCGATGGACTCGCGGTCCATGCCGGTGGCCCAGAAGTCGCCGACGATCTTCTCCACCCCGGTGGCGCTTTCATTGGCCGCGGCCTGTTCGGCCAGCTGGCGCTGGGCCTCCAGCGTGCGCTCGGTGAGCATTTCGAACGACCCCCACGACGTGCGGTCGCCCGGGATCTCGTTGGCAGCCAGCCACTTGCCGTTGGCGTAGGCGTTGAAGTCGTGGCAGGCGTTGACGCTCGTATCCAGGTCGCTGGCCTGGAAGCGGTTCACCGGCGGCAGCCGGCCCTCGTCGAGCGTGTAGCGCGGCGCGTCGGCGGTCCCGCCACCAGCAGGGGTCACGTCGGCGTCGGCGGTGTCGGGCCCGGCGCCGCAGGCGGCCAGGGCAAATGCGATGGAAAGGCTCAGCAGCAGGGTGCGCGGTTTGGTGGCGTTCATGGCAATCCTCTGCCCGGCAACCGGGCGCTTGTCTGGGAAATGGCTTCATAACGGCCCGTGCGGGACCACCCGCTTACTTTACGCCCCGCCGGACTCCCGCGGGGCTGCCGCGGGCCATCTTTGCCTGGAGGCGACAGCGGCCGGGCTTTGCCGTAAGATCGCCGCATCTGCAACACGGCTGCCCCTGCTTTCGAGCAGTGACGATCCTGGTATGCCGGCCGCGGCCCACGCCCCGGCTCCTTATCCCGCACGTCCTTTTCGTCGCGCAGACACGGCCCGGAAACATCCGGTTGCCGTCATCCCTTGCTCGCAGCGCGGTTCTGGATAGCTCCGGGCAAACCACGGCCGATACCGGCATGTCCCACGCCATGCGTGGGCCGCCACCGTACCCGGCCGCTTTTCGGAGTGACACCCACAATGACGTTTGAAACCCTCGGGCTTTCGCCCGCGCTGCTGCGCGCACTGGCGGACACCGGCTACACCACCCCCACGCCGATCCAGGCCCAGTCGATCCCCGCCGGCCTGGAAGGCCGCGACATCCTGGGCGCCGCCCAGACCGGGACCGGCAAGACCGCCGCCTTCGGCCTGCCGCTGCTGCAGCGCCTGGCCCGGGAGACCCCGCCCAAGGGCCCGCGCAAGCCGCGCGCCCTGGTGCTGGTGCCCACCCGCGAACTCGCGGTGCAGGTGGCCGATTCGCTGAAGGAATATGGCCGCCACCTGCGCCTCAACGTGACCATGATCTTCGGCGGCGTCGGCATGCAGCCGCAGATCGACAACCTGCGCCGCGGCGTCGACATCCTGGTCGCGTGCCCGGGCCGCCTGCTCGACCATCTCGACTCGGGCCACGCCAAGCTCGACGCGATCGAGCTGCTGGTGCTCGACGAAGCCGACCGCATGCTCGACATGGGCTTCCTGCCGTCGATCAAGCGGGTGCTGGCACGGGTGCCGAAGCAGCGCCAGACCATGCTGTTCTCGGCCACCTTCGAGCCGCGCATCCGCGCGCTGGCGATGGAGCTGCTGGACCGCCCGGTGGAAGTGCAGGTCGCGGCCCGGAACACCATCGCCGACACCATCGTGCACCGGGTGCATCCGGTGGACTCCGCGCGCAAGCGTGATCTGCTGGTCGACATCCTGGCCGCGCGCCATACCGACCGGGTGCTGGTCTTCGGCCGCACCAAGCACGGCTGCAACCGCCTGGCCGAACAGCTCGACAAGGCCGGCCTGCCGTCGGTGGCGATCCACGGCAACAAGAGCCAGGCGCAGCGGCAGAAGGCACTGGACGCGTTCAAGGCCGGTCGCGCGCGCATCCTGGTGGCCACCGACGTGGCGGCGCGGGGGCTCGACATCCCCGACCTGCCGCTGGTGATCAACCACGACCTGCCGATGGTGGCGGAGGACTATGTGCACCGGATCGGCCGTACCGGCCGCAACGGTGCCCAGGGCGAGGCGCTGTCCCTGGTGGCGCCCGACGAGGGCGGGCTGCTGCGCGACATCCAGCGGATGCTCAAGGCCGAGATCACCATGGAGACGGTGCCCGGCTTCGAGCCCAGCCAGCCGCTGCAGATGAACGCCAAGCCGGCCCAGGGCCGCGGCGGGCAGAGGCCGGGCGGCCAACAGCGCAAGCCGGCCAATCGCAGCCATGGCAAGCCGCAGCAGCGCGCTGCCAGCCCGCACGCCGGGCCCAGGCAGCACCGCGGCGGCGGGCGCCGGCGGCGTACCGCCTGAGTCAGGCCCGGGGCTCGCGCACCAGGCGGAACCCGACGTCGTCGTATCCGCGTGCGGCCGGCCGGGGCCCGGATCCTTCGCGCCGCCAGCTGCTCCCGCCCACGGCGCGGGTCCTGCAGTCGCCTTCGCAGTCCAGCAGCCACTCCGCGAGCGGGGTAGCGCCGGTGGACGCCGGGAAGGCGGCTGCCTCGTTTGCCGTGGGCAGGCGGTAGCGCGCGCCCGTGCGCTGCCCGAGCCAGCGGGCGTAGGCATCGGCATCCTCCCAGGACACGCACACCACGCCATCGCTGCCCGCCTGCTCGAAGCCCGGCGAAGTCCAGTCACGCGGTGACAGTACCCGCAGCAGCGAGGCGCGTTCGCGGCACAGTGCCGGCTCGCGGCCGCTGGCTTCGGCGAAGCGCGCGTACTCGTCGCGGCTGATGGTGCGCGCGGTCAGTGCGAAGGCCCCATCGCCGGCGCTGCGCACGGTCATTCCCGCAGGGTCGCCGTGCACCCGGTCGCCCACCGCGGGGATCGCCCGCGCCTGCTCCATCAGCTGGCGGCGCGTATCCCCGTCAATGCCCGCGGCCTCGGCGCTCGCGGCGATGCGCATGGCCGCCTCGCGCTCGAACCTGCCGGCGGCACGCCCGATGCCGGTGCGGATCGCGGCGGTTGCTTCGCGCCGGATACCGGCCAGGGCGTCGTCGGCGGCGGGTGCCACCACCGCGGCCATTTCAGCGGCCTTCCGCAGTGCGGTCGCCGCGGCGTCCGCGTCGCCCGCATGCAGCCGCCGCACGCCGTCCTGCCCCAGTGCGGTGACCAGCGCCTGCGCGGCTTCGGGGAGTTCCAGGTGCTGGTGGTCGATGCGGGCGGCGGCCATCAGGCTGTCCCAGGCGTTGTCGCCCTGCGGCGCGGTGAGGCGCCGCGCCTGGATCTGCCTGCGCGCTTCGCCGATCAGGTGGCCGGCCGGCGACTGCGGCGCGGCTGCTTCGACCACGGTTTCCAAATCCGCCGGCACCGCGGGCTGTTCCGTCGGGGCGGCATTCGCGCTGGCGCGGAAGAAGCGTTCGGATTCCCCGCCGGTGCCGGCTTCGCGCAGTGCCACGCCCAGCAGGCCCGCGAGCACCAGTCCGGCCACGATCCAGGCGTGGCGCGGCACCCGCCGCAGGGCACCCAGCGCGGCGTGGGCCCATTGGGACGGCGGCAGGCGCTGGCGCGGACCCGGCTGCGGTACCTGCTCCAACGCCTGGAGCATGTCGGCCGCGTCGTGGTAGCGCTTGAGCGGACCCTTGGCGAGGGCCTTGTCCATGAAGCGCTGCCAGTGGCGCAGGCCGCGCGGAAGGCTGGGGATGGGATCGCGTGCGTGCTTGACCGCCATGGCCAGTGCGTCCTGCGCCTGGTAGGGCAGCTCGCCGGTGAGCATCTCCCACGCCAGCACGCCCACGCTGTACAGGTCCGCGCGCGGGTCCACCTCCTCCCCGCGCGCCTGTTCGGGTGCCATGTAGGCGGTACTGCCCACGGCCAGGCCGGCGCTGGTGACCCGGCTCCCGTAGCCCCGCCGCAGGGCAATGCCGAAATCGGCGAGCTGTGGTTCACCGGCCGCATCGAAGAGCACGTTCTCGGCCTTGACGTCGCGGTGGATCACGCCGCGCCCATGGGCGTAGGCCAGGGCCGAGAGCAGTCCGCGCAGCACCCGCCGCACCTCCGCCTCGTTGCCGCGGAAGTCGCGCTGGCCCAGGTGGCCGTGCGCCAGGTAGGGCATCGAGTAGTAGGGGAGCCCGTCGGCGGTGCGGCCCAGGTGATGGATGCCGACGATGTTGGGATGGTCGAGGCGGCCGATGGTGCGGATCTCGTTCTCGAACCGGCGCCGGCTCACCTCATCGTGCAGCGCGTCCTCGCGCATGACCTTGAGCGCGACCTGCCGGCCCACCGATTCCTGTTCGGCCAGGTAGATGATCGAGGTCGCGCCCTCGGCGATCACCTTCAACAGCCGGTATCCGGCGATCTGCGGCAACGGCCGCCCTGTGTTTCGAGACGAATGCATCGACATCCGGACTTCCCCCTGTAGCCGCGCAAGCATACGTCGGCCGGATGACGACGTGCCGTGAAGCCGCTACCGGTATCGGTGGATGCAAGGATCGCGATGGGGGGGCGCGTTGAAACGGCGGCTGGTCCAGGCGGTAATCGTGTTGCTGGGGCTGTTCATGGTTGCGGCGGCGCTCTGGGGGGGCGTCGCGCCTGCTGGGGCCTTCCGCGGAACAGCGCCAGGCGCTGGAATTGATGCGGGCCGAGCCGGAGTTGCCTGGCAGCAACGCGTTCCCGGCACTCTGGCTGCTGGAGTGGGATGTGCCGGAGCAGGCGCACGCGGCGATCGCGGAGCGGGACGCGGCGCGCTTTCGATCGCTTCCCGGGCCTGGCGATCCGGCGCGGGCCGAGGCAGGACGAGAGTTCCACAGCGTTGCGGCCGGCAGCTACCCCCGGCTGGACGATGCCCTGGCCCGGGAGCCGGACAGCTGTGGCTGGCGGGAAGGTGGCTGCATCGGGCACGTGAGGGCGAACCGCGATGCGCATGCAAGGCGCCTGGCGGGGGCGGAGCGGCTCGTGGATCGGGTTGAAGCGGTGCTCGCCGGCCACGACCACTACCGGACCGTGTTGCCGCTCGCGATGGACATGCCTGTCCCTAGGCTCCAGTTCCTGCCGCTCGCCGCGACCCGCCATGCGCTGCAGTTCGTCGACGGTGAGGCCGACCTGGCCCTCGCCAACAACTGTCGCGTGCTCTCCGGCCTGCGCCGGCTGGCAGGCAACTCGGACTCGCTGCTGGTGACGATGGCCCTGGCTGCCGACCTGCCGGCGCGCCCGCCAGAGGCCGCTCCGGGCCGCCTGCGTTTCGAGCGCGTGGCGAACATGGGGGGGTGCGTTCTCATGGACATCGCCCGGCCGGCATACGCAAGCTACGGTTTGCGCATGCAGGATGCCCACGCCTGGATCTGGCTGCTGCGCATCCTGGAGTGGATGCGGGCGCGGGCGTCCGGGGGATGGACCGGCCCGGCCGAAGCGCTGCTGGCCCAGCTGCCGGAAGAGCTGCAAGCGCCTGTACGGACCGTGGACATCGACCTGGCGACCGGTCGCCTGCGAATGGAACTTTTCCACGACCGGCCGCAGACCCACTGGAGCGTCCCGCTGCCCGCCGCGCTCCGGCCGGACGGCGCGGGCGCAGCGGCGCCCTGATCTCAGCGGCCGGGCTTGCGCCGGGCGTAGACCTGCTTGCGGACCCGGGCGACGGTGTCGCCCCCGGCGTCGAGTACTTCGGTCTGGAACCAGTGCAGGTACTTGGCGCCATCCGCCGTTGCGTCGCGGATGGTGTCCACGGTCGCGTCGTCCAGCTCGAATTCCGCGTGCACCGTGCCGCGGCCCGGCTTGAGGAATTCGATTTCTCCGGCCTGGTCCCAGACGTAGTGGGTGTTCCCCAGCCGCTCCTTGACCAGGAGCATCCAGAACGGATCGGTCATGGCGAACAGGCTGCCGCCGAAGTGGGTGCCCACGTAATTGCGGTTCCAGGGGCGCATGCGCATCTCCACGCGCGCGCTGCGCCAGTCGTCGCCGATCCGGGTCACGTGGATGCCGGAGAACAGGAACGGCGGCCACAGGTTCATCGCGTGGCGCAGCGTCGATGGCTTCATCGGCGGCCGGCCCGGCTCAGAACAGCAGCGAGGACATCTTCCTGCGGTAGCGGCCGACGATCGCCGGATCCTCCACCACCTGGAACGCGTCGATCAGCGCCCGGCGCGGCAGGCCATCCTCGAAGTCGCGGTTGCGCGCCAGCATCTCGATGAACTGGTCCAGCCCGGCTTCCGGGTCGCCGCCGAGGATCCGGTGCACCCCGAGCAGATGACGCGACCGCAGGTCATCCGGGTCATCGGCGATCGCCTGCTCCAGCGCGTCGGGCGCCGGCGCGCCGGCCAGCACCGAGGCAAACTCCAGGTGGGCGCGGGCCTGCACCGTGCGATCGTCGGTGGCGAGGTTGGCCGGCAGACCGTCGAGCAGCTCCCGCGCCTCGTCGGTTGCGCCGGTGCGCAGCAGGGCAAGCGCCAGATCCAGCCTGAGCTCGTCCTTCCCGGGCTCCGCCTGCACCTGGGCGCGCAGCCGCGCCACGTCGGCGTGCGGATCCGTCGGCGGGGGCGCCGCTGCCGTCGCACCGGCGGACGGATCGTCGAAGCCTTCCAGCGCCGGCGCCGCAGGCTCGATGCCGTTGCGCTTCAGGAACTCGCGCAGTTCGCCTTCCGTGACCGCGCCCGGGAACCCGTCCACCGGCTGGCCGTTCACCAGCAGGAACACGGTGGGC
>JAAYXJ010000073.1 GCA_012515985.1 Gammaproteobacteria bacterium | reverse complement strand
GGGGCGTTGCTATGATCGCCACATCGACCCGGGAGGACGTGATGGCGGACCAGGACACGCGGCAGGGCCCTTGGGGCCCGATGGATTTCGAACAGCTCGCCCAGCGCTACTGGAGCGCCTGGAGCGACACCATGCGCGACGCCGCCGCGGGTGCAGCGGGCCAGGCAGGCGCGCGGGCCGGGATGCAGGCCTGGCACGACGCCTTTGACTGGTGGGCGCGGCAGGCCCACGGCAACCGGTTGGGCGTCAACGATGCGGTGGAACGCTTCCATGCCCAGACACGCCAATGGCTGGGGCAGATGCAGCAGGTCGCCACCCGGTTCGCTGGCCGCGATCACAGCGCCCACGACATCGCCGCGGCCTGGCGCGAAGCACTGGGCGCCAGCGGTGAAAATCCGTTTCCCGAGATGTTCAGGGCCATGCGCGGGCAGGGCCTGCAGGGCCTGGACCAGTGGATCGAGGACGCCTCGCCGTACCTTGACGCCATGCTCAAGGAAGGCCGCAGCTGGTTGGGCCTGCCGGCCTTCGGGCTGACGCGCGAGCACCAGGAGCGCGCCCAGCAGCTGGCCCGCGCGTACATGGAGTTCCAGGAGGCCAACAGCGCCTACAACGGCCTGATGCTCAAGGCGTTGCAGGAAGGGCTGGAGGTATTCGAGCGGAAGCTGGCCGAGCGCGAGGAGCCGGGCCGGCAGATCGATTCGCCACGGGCGCTGTTCGACCTGTGGGTGGACGCGGCCGAAGAAGCCTATGCCGAGGTCGCCATGTCGCCTGAGTTCCGCACTGTGTACGGGGAACTGGTGGACGCGCAGATGCGGGTGCGGGCGGGTGTCCAGGCGCATATCGAGCAGGTGTCGGCGATGTTCGACATGCCCACCCGCACCGAGCTGGACAGCGCGCACCGCAAGATCGTTGAACTGGAGCGGGCCGTACGGCGACTGCGCGATGCCGCCGAAGCCGGGCCGGCGTCGCCTGCAGGGCAAACGGCGGAGCCGGCGCCGCGCCGGCCTGCGAGGAAGGCCGCCCGGGCACCGGCAGGGAAATCCGTGGCGAGGAATCCGGCAACGAAGGCTGCGGTGAAGAAGGCTGCGACGAAGAAGGTGGCAGCGAAAAAAACGGCGGCGAAGAAGGCGGCCACCAGGAAGAAAGCCGCGAAAAAGGCCGGCAGCGCAGGCGCCGCCCGGCGTCGGGAGGGTTGATTGATGTATGGACCACTCAACATCGGGATCGAGCGCGTGGCCGAGGAGGCGATGCACGTCCAGCGGCAGCTCGGCGCGGGCCTGAAGACCCTGCGTGAAGTCGGCGACTACGATTTCGGCGCCACCCCGAAGCAGGAAGTGTGGCGCGACGGCAAGGTGGTGCTGTACCGCTTCATCGGTGAAAAGGCCCCAACGGCCCGCGTGCCGCTGCTGCTCAGCTACGCGCTGGTGAACCGCCCGTACATGGTCGACCTGCAGGAGGACCGCTCGCTGGTGAAGGGGTTGCTGGCCCGCGGCGAGGACGTGTACATCATCGACTGGGGCTACCCGGACCGCTCGGATCGTTTCCTCACCCTGGAGGACTACATCGAGCGCTTCATCGGCGGGGCGGTGGACCACCTGCGCCGGAGCCACGGCCTGGACGCGATCAACCTGCTCGGGATCTGCCAGGGGGGCGCGTTTTCCCTGTGCTATGCCGCCCTGCACCCCGGGAAGATCCGCAACCTGGTCACCATGGTCACGCCGGTGGATTTCCATACCGAAGACAACATGCTCTCGCACTGGACGCGGGACATGGACGTGGACCTGTTCGTGGACACGCTGGGGAACGTGCCGGCCGACCTGATGAACTTCTGCTACCTCACGCTCAAGCCGTGGCGCAACTTCGTGCAGAAGTACGTGGGGCTGGTGGACGTCCTTGATGACACGAAGGCGGTCGAGGACTTCCTGCGCATGGAGAAGTGGATCTTCGATTCGCCCGACCAGGCGGGCGAGACCTTCCGGCAGTTCATCAAGCAGTTCTACCACGGCAACGGCTTCGTCAACGGCGGGATCACCATCGGCGACCGCGAGGTGCATCTGGGCCTGGTGGAGATGCCGGTGCTGAATGTCTATGCCGAGAACGACCACCTCGTACCGCCCAGTGCCTCCAGGCCGCTCCGGGATCTGGTGGGCACCGACGACTACACCGAGGTGTCATTCCGCGGTGGCCACATCGGCATCTACGTGTCCGGCCGCGCCCAGCAGCAGGTGCCCGCCGCGATCCATGACTGGCTCGCCCAGCGATCGTGACCGGGGAGGCAGGATGATGGACAGGCCCACCCTCTCGCGCACCGTCGAGGACCGCGTCATCGCCGGCGTGGTGGGCGGGATTGCCCGGCGCTTCGGCTGGAACCCGACCGTGTTGCGGATCATCTACGTGGTGGCGTCGGTCTTGTCTGCGGCGTTCCCGGGGATCCTGGTGTACCTCGCCCTCTGGCTGCTGATGCCGGAAGGCGACTGACCGGACGCTGGTCCACCGGCGTGCTGGCGCTGCGTGCCCTGGGCATCATCTGGACCGCGCCCAACACCGTGTTGGGCCTGTTGCTGGGGCTGGCGGGCGTGCCTTTCGGAGCCAGGGTCCGGCTGCAGCGGCGCGAGCTGGCCATCGTGTTCAGCCGCTGGCCGTGGGGGCCGGGCGGCGCGATCACGTTCGGCAATGCCATTGTCCATACCGGCGAATCGCTGGACCGGCCCTGCATGACCTACGCGCACCGGGCCGGCTGGTGCCGCCAGCCGCTGATGCGCCTGGGTGACCACGAGCGGGCACATGTCTTCCAGTACATGGCGCTCGGCCCGCTGTTCCTGCCGCTGTACCTTGTGTGCGGCGGGATCAGCGCGCGCAACCGCTTCGAGCGCGCCGCGGACCGGTACGCGCTGACGGGGCGCGGCTGGTGGCCATGGCCCTGAACCGGGTGGCCAAAACGTGTTGACGCGCTGATAACAAGCGCTGGAGTAGGGTGGAGCCGTCGAAGAAAAAGCGGAAGGCGAAAGCCGGAAGCAACAGCTTCGACAAGGAAGGCTCAGCCGACCGGGCTCACCCCCGGAAGACTGGGCCTTCTCTATTTGGGGAGCTTGCTCCGGCGGCGCGTCATGCGCCATTGTGGATCGTTTCAACCAGGGCGCAGGGCATGAACGTTCGTGATGATGTATCGCCGTGGTCGTTCTTCATGCCGGTCACGCTCGCGGTGCTGGTGGGCGTGCTGGCCGCGGACGGGGTGCGTTACGCCCTCGGCACGACGTCCGGGGATGACGAAGCCGCGGTTCAAGCCCAAGGCGACGACCCGCGGCCGCCGGACGCGGTTCCGCCCGCCCTCGACGCCCGGGGAGGCGACCCGGTTGATCCGCGGGTGGTGGCCGAACGCACGAGCGCGGGAGCAGTCGTTCCGGAGCGCGCACCAGCCGGGGACGCCGCATTGTCCGCAGAGGCGGATGGGTTTGAGGGTGGTGATTTCCCTGCCGAAGATGTTGTGTCCAACGATGTGCGGGAGCTGCCGGATTCGATGACCGCGCGCCGCGACGGCGACCCCGAAGCCTGCGTCAACGGCACCGTGGTGCGCCGGGTCGCGGGCGGATGGGAGCAGGCGCTGGAAGACGACGCGCCAATCCCCTGCGTCATCGTCCACCGCTGAAGGCCTCAGCTGTTCCGGTCGACGGGCAACACGAT
Source organism: Gammaproteobacteria bacterium (assembly GCA_012515985.1). Taxonomy (GTDB): domain Bacteria; phylum Pseudomonadota; class Gammaproteobacteria; order Xanthomonadales; family Xanthomonadaceae; genus Luteimonas. The sequence goes on along the minus strand of JAAYXJ010000073.1, from coordinate 509 downwards.
TGAGGCGTCCCCCGTCGCCTCGCCGGCGCTGTTGAAGCGGCGTTCGGCGAACAGGATCCCTTCTTCGCCCGCCAGCACGATGCTGCTGCAGCGGGTGCCGTAGCGTTCGTCGAGCACGAAAGGAGGCGACAGGGTGCGTTCAAGCGCGATGCCCACCCCGGTATCCGGCAGTTCGTCATCGGGGGCAATGGCGCGGTCGGCGAGGGCGCTGAACAGCGGTTTGATGTCTGGCAATGCATCCCATCCGGTGCCGCTGGCGGGGCACGCCCGGATCCAGCCTTCGAGCGCCTTCGTGGCGAGCGTGCTCTTGGGCCAGGGCGCGTCGAACGCGCCGTTGGACATCGCGTGGATGCCGGCTGCGACCGGCGCGTGGTGGGGCTGCGGATGGTTGCTTGCAAACGCAAGCCCGCGGCCGTCCCACAGCAGCAGGTTGAAGGGGCCGTACCGGGGCGCGGTGGTTTCCAGGGCCAGCGCCGATTCCATCGCACCGCCGTCCCCGCGGACGAATT
>JAAYXJ010000013.1 GCA_012515985.1 Gammaproteobacteria bacterium | reverse complement strand
TGCAGCATCCCTGTAACACCCATCCCTGTACCACTCCCTGCGGTCATCTTGACCGTCACAATCAATCCTGATCGGTTCCTTACGCGAGGCATCTCCATGCCGCGCACGCCCGGCGCATACCGCGGTGCCATGCACCCGTATGCCCGTTTCCCTGCTCTGTTCCGGTGTGGGTATAGTTGCCCTTCCCTGTCGCGTCAACCCTGACGCCCCCCGAACGCGCAAACGACCCCGGATGTGTCGCATGCCTCCGTTCCCTCGGTGCCGGCCACGCGGTGGCCAGGCCCGGGTATTAAAAACCAGCGAACCAGGCGATTCAAGTATGGACACTCCACTCGCACGTTCCGTCCCGCCACGGGCATGCCGGTCATTCCGCTTCTCCCGCGCCCTCCTCGCAGCCGTGCTCGCGTGCGCGCTCGGCGGTTGCGCCAGCGGTGGTGGCGTGGGCAACGCGGTCAATCGCACGCTCGAATCGGTCGGTCTTCGCGACCCAGACCATGACGGGCGCGCCGGCATCCGCACCATCCCGCTGCGCCTGTTTGCCGGCGACAACCTCAACGCAGGGGGGACCGGGCGCGGCCTGGCGACGGTGGTCAAGGTCTATCACCTGCGCGGCATCCAGCGGTTCGAGCAGGTGCCGTTCGACGCCCTGCTGGACGAGGCCGGGGAGCGCGCGGCGCTGGGCAACGACCTGGTGGATACGCGGGAAATCGTGCTCACGCCGGGCATGCGCGAACACCTTGAGGAGCGGATCGCGCCGGATGTCACCCATGTTGCGGTGGTGGCGCTGTTCCGCGCGCCGGCCGCCCACCGGTGGCGCTTCGCATTCGATGCCAGGCAGCGCGGCGTGGATCGCGACGGCATCACCGTCGGGCTGCACGCTTGCGCGCTGACCAGCGCAAGCCCCGCCCTGGCCTCGAAGGTCCCGGGCGATTCCTCGAGCCTGGTGGGCGTGCGCTGCACCGGCTGAGGCGGCTTGCCTGCCCGGCCGTCGGATGGTTAATCTCCACTCCCCCGCCACGGCAGGCGGGGTCAATCACAGAGGGATCTGGACATGTCGCACGCAAGTCGGATGTCGAAGGTGTTCTGGGGCGAAGGGCTGTTCCTCCGGCCCCAGCATTTCCAGCGTCAGGACGCCTATCACGAGGCCCGCTTGCAGGACCTGGCACGCAGCCTGCATCCGTACCCCTGGGGCATCCGCCGCCTCGCATTCGATACCCGCAGCCTGGCTGCCGGCAGCCTGCGCCTGCTGGATGCGTCCGCGGTCTTCCCCGACGGCGAAACCTACGATGCGCCCTCATACGATGCGCTGCCCGATGCGGTTGCGCTGGCATCCCTGCCCGAGGGCGTGCAATCAAGCACCGTGTACCTGGCATTGCCGCTGATGCGCGACCACGGCGGCAATTGCGGCAACGGGGCCGAAGGCGGGCAGTCGTCGCGGTTCGTGCAGCGCAACCAGTCCACGCCTGATCTGTTCACCGATGCCGCCGAGGCCGAGCTGTCCTTCCTGGGCAAGGCGGTGCGCCTGCTCACCGAAGACCAGCCCCGCGATGCCTATGTCAGCATCCCGGTCGCCCGCGTGCGGCGCACCTCCACCGGCGGCTTTGAGCTGGACGACGCGTTTATTGCGCCTGCGCTGCATGTGGGCGCGTCATCGCGCCTGATGCAGCAGCTGCGCGGGCTGCTGGATTCGCTGCAGGCCAAGGTGGATGCCCTGTATGGCGTGCACCGGCAGCAGTCGGCGCACATCATCGAGTTCCGCTCCGGCGACATCGCCTCGTTCTGGCTGCTGCATACGGCCACGTCG
>JAAYXJ010000072.1 GCA_012515985.1 Gammaproteobacteria bacterium | reverse complement strand
TGGCAGGCGCCGACGAGGCCGCAGGTTCGCTGCTGCCGCTGCCGTTGCTGCCGCGCAGGGTCGAGGCGATGCTCTGGCCGGCCCCGAACGCCGCGGGCTCTTCATCGATCAGCATGCCCGTGGTGCCATCGCGACGGCCCTGCGAACGCACCAGCTCCACCTGCGGCTTGCGCACGATGTCGTGGCCGAAGCCGCGCTCGTCGTGGCGCACCGGCTGGCGGCCGGCGTTGCGGTTGAGGCCGGTGGCGACCACGGTGACGCGGACCTCGTCCTGCATGTCCGGGTCGAGCACGGTGCCGATGACGATGGTCGCGTCCTCGCTGCCGAAGTTCTCCACCGTGCGGCCGACCTCGTCGAACTCGGCCATGGTGAAGTCCGCGCCGGCGGTGATGTTGACCAGGATGCCGTTGGCGCCGGCCAGGTTGACGTCGTCGAGCAGCGGGTTCTGGATCGCGGCCTCGGCGGCGGCCTGCGCGCGGTCGTCGCCGCGGGCGGTGCCGGTGCCCATCATCGCCAGGCCCATCTCGCTCATCACGGTGCGCACGTCGGCGAAGTCGACGTTGATCAGGCCCGGACGCACGATCAGGTCCGCGATGCCCTGCACCGCGCCCAGCAGCACGTCGTTGGCGGCGCGGAAGGCCTGGATCATGGTGGCGTTGCGGCCCAGCACCGAGATCAGCTTCTCGTTGGGGATGGTGATCAGCGAGTCGCAGTGCTGGCTCAGGTCCTCGATGCCCTTGAGCGCCACCTGCATCCGGCGCCGGCCCTCGAACGGGAACGGCTTGGTGACCACGGCCACCGTGAGGATGCCCATTTCCTTGGCCAGCTGCGCCACCACCGGCGCCGCGCCGGTGCCGGTGCCACCGCCCATGCCGGCGGTGATGAAGACCATGTCGGCGCCCTGCAGCGCGTCCATGATGACCTCGCGGTCCTCCAGCGCGGCCTGGCGGCCGACCTCGGGGTTGGCGCCGGCGCCCAGGCCCTTGGTGACGCTGTCGCCCAGCGTCAGCTGCAGCTTTGCGCCGCAGTTGCGGATCGCCTGCGAGTCGGTGTTGGCGGTGATGAACTCCACCCCGTCGACGTTGCTGTTGACCATGTGCGCGACCGCGTTGCCGCCGCCGCCGCCCACGCCGATCACCTTGATGTTGGCATTGGGTGCCATTTTTTCTACCAGTTCGAAGTGCGCCATGTCGTGTGTCCTCGTTTGCAAGAGTTTCTGGTTATGTTTTTGCCGCTGGTTGTCCGCTGTTCCGCTGTTCCGCTGTCCGTTCCGCCTCGCCCTCCTGATCCGCGCCGCGCTCAGAACGCGCCGCGGTACCACTCCTTCAATTTCCTGAAGAAATTCGCCGCCGGGCCGGTCGGCAGCACCGGCCTGCGGGGGTTCTCGATCTGGCTGCCCATCAGCAGCAGGCCCACGCCGGTGGCGTGGACGGGGTTGCCCACCACTTCGCCCAGGCCGGTCACGTGCTGGGGGATGCCAACGCGCACGGGCATCTGCAGCATTTCCTCGGCCAGCTCCACCACGCCTTCCATCTTCGCGGCGCCGCCGGTCAGGACCATGCCGGCGCGCACGTGCTGCTCGAAGCCCGAGCGGCGCAGCTCCGCCTGCACCATCTCGAAGATCTCCTCGTAGCGCGCCTGCACCGCTTGGGCCAGCGATTGGCGCGGCAGGCGCCGCGGCGGGCGGTCGCCCACGCTCGGCACCTGGATCGATTCCTCGCTGGTGGCCAGCTGGGCCAGCGCACACGCGTAGCGCACCTTGATCTGCTCCGCCTCCGGGGTGGGCGTGCGCAGCATGTGGGCGATGTCCTCGGTGACCTTGTCACCGGCGATCGGCAGGCTCGAGGTGTGGCAGATCGCGCCCTGCACGAAGACCGCCAAGTCCGTGGTGCCCGCGCCGATGTCCACCAGTGCCACGCCCAGCTCGCGTTCGTCGCCGGTAAGCACCGCGGTGCTGGAGGCCAGCGACGACAGCACCAGGTCGTCGATCTGCAGCCCGCAGCGCTGCACGCACTTGGAGATGTTGGCGGCCGCCGACTGCGCACACACCACCAGGTGCGCGTGCACCTCCAGGCGCACGCCGGTCATTCCGACCGGGTTGCGGATGCCTTCCTGGGAATCGTCGAGCACGTACTCGCGTGGGATCGCGTGCAGGATGCGCTGGTCCGCGGGAATCGCCACGGCCTTCGCCGCTTCCAGCACGCGGTCCAGGTCCGCCCAGGTGACCTCGCCGTCGCGGATGGGCACGATCCCGGGGGAGTTCTTGCACTGCACGTGGTTGCCGGAGATCGACGCGTACACCGAGCGGATCTCGCAGCCGGCCATCAGTTCGGCCTCCTCGATCGCGCGCTGGATCGACTGCACCGTGGATTCGATGTCCACCACCACGCCGCGCTTGAGCCCGCGCGACTCATGGCTCCCGATGCCGATCACCTCGATCGGGTTGCCCGGCGAGTACTCGCCGACCAGGGCCACCACCTTGGAGGTGCCGATATCAAGCCCGACGATCAGGGCCTTGTCGCCTTTGCGGTTCATGTCGTTTGCGGATCCGGAATGCGTGTGGGGGGATGGGAGGCCATGGACGCCAGGCCGTTGCCGGCCGGCGCACTGCTCTCTTCTTCGGCCTCGCCCCAGACCAGGGCGAAGCCGTTGGTGTACCTGAGGTCGGCGCGCTGCAGGCGCTCGGTGCGGTACTGGAGAAGCTGTGGCAGCAGCCGGGCGAAGCGTTCCAGCCGCGGCCGCGCCTGCTGGCTGCCGACCACGATGCGGGTGCCGTTGGAAAGCACTAGCGACCAGCTGCCGCGGGTGTCGAGCGCCACCTCCGCCACGTCATAGCCGATCGGGGTGAACAGCACCCGCGATTCGTTGTAGAGCGCCACGACCTCCGGTACCCGGCCATCGGGCCCGTGCAACCGCGGCAGGCGCGGCGGTGGCTCGATCCCTGCCGCCGGGAACAGGCGGCCCTGTTCGGACAACAGCCGGTCGCTGCCCCAGCGCGCGAACGGCCGGTGTTCGACCACATGCACCTCAACCACGTCCGGCCAGCGCTTGCGCACCTCGGCGCTCTCCACCCATGGCAACGCCGCCACGGCGGCTTGGGCGTCGGCCAGGCGCATGGCGAAGAACCCGTCCCGGGCGTGCGGGAGCACCGCTTCGCGCAGCGCCTGGTCTTCCACATGCACCAGCTCGCCGGTGACCCGCAAGGTGGTCAGCGGCCAGCGCTCGGCGCCGATCCAGCCCTGAAGCACCGCCACGACCGGCAGCGCGACCACCGCCAGGGCGAGCATCCACACCAGCGTGCGCAGCAAGGCGCTCACAGCGTCGCCTCCAGGATCCGCCAGCAGAGCTCCGCGTAATCAATGCCAACCTGCGCCGCTGCCTTCGGCACCAGCGAGTGGCTGGTCATGCCCGGCGCGGTGTTGATCTCCATCAGCGCGAAGCGTCCGTCCGCGTGGCGCATCACGTCCACCCGGCCCCAGCCGCTGCAGTCGGCGGCGCGGAACGCGTCCAGCGCCAGTTCGCGCAGCACCACCTCGTCGTTGCCTTCCAGGCCCGGACAGAGGTACTGCGTGTCATCGGACACGTACTTGGCGTGGTAGTCGTACCAGTCGCCGGGCGGGACGATGCGGATCGAAGGCAGCGCCAGGTCACCGATGATGGCCACCGTGTATTCACCGCCGGCCACCAGCTGCTCGGCCAGCAGCTCGTGCGGGTACCCGCGCGCGAAGGCCAGGGCCTCGGCCAGCCCGACCTCGTCGACCACGCGGAACACGCCCACGCTCGAGCCCTCGGCCGAGGGCTTGATGAACACCGGCAGGCCCAGCTCGCGCACCGCGGCTTCCACGTCCGCGCCGGGCGGCATGCGCACGAAACGGGCCGTCGGCAGCCCTTCGGCCTGCCAGACCTGCTTGGTGCGGATCTTGTCCATCGTCAGCGCGGATCCGAGCACGCCGGGGCCGGTGAACGGCACGCGCAAGGCCGACAGCAATCCCTGCAGGACGCCGTTCTCGCCGTCGCCGCCGTGCAGGATGTTGAACACCCGGTCCACGCTTCCGTCCCGGATCTGCTCGAGCAGGGCGGGGATGCCATCCACCGCCCGGGCATCCACGCCGCGCGAACGCAGCGCCTCCAGCACGCCGCTGCCGGACGCCAGCGACACCTCGCGCTCGCTGGAGGTGCCGCCCAGCAGCACCGCCACCCGCCCGAAGGCGGCCGGGTCGGTGACGCGCAGCGCGGGCACGGCCAACGTCATTCCCCGGCCTCCGGGAACCCGTCGTCGGCCAGCCGCTGCGCCGCCTGGCCGATGGATCCGGCGCCCATCATCAGCAGCAGGTCGCCGTCCTCGAGCACGTCCCCGAGCACCTGGAACAGCTCGTCCATGTCGTCCACCACCACCGGGTCGATGCGGCCGCGGGCGCGGATCGCGCGCGCAAGCGACCGGGCGTCGGCGCCGGCAATGGGGTCTTCGCCGGCCGGGTACACCTCGGTCAGCACCAGCGCGTCCACTTCGGACAGCACGGCGGCGAAGTCATCGAGCAGGTCGCGGGTCCGGCTGTAGCGGTGCGGCTGGAACGCCACCACCAGGCGCCGCTCGGGCCAACCGCCACGGGCGGCCTCGAACACCGCCGCCAGCTCGTTGGGATGGTGGCCGTAGTCGTCCACCAGCTGCACGCTGGCGCCGCGGGGGGTGCGCAGCACCGCCTTCATGTTGAATCGGCGCCCGATGCCCTGGAACTGTTCCAGCGCCGCCGCAATCGCCTCCGGCGTGACGCCAAGCTGCCAGGCCACGGAGGCGGCTGCCAGCGCGTTCTGGACGTTGTGCCGGCCCGGCAGCGCGAGCGTGACCGGAGTGGGGGTGCCATCGGGCAGTACCAGGTCGAACCGCATCCGCGGCCCCTCCTGGCGCACGTTCTCCGCGCGCACGTCGGCGTCTTCGGAGAACCCGTAGGTGGTGACATGGCGCGAGGCGTTCCCGGCCAGCACCGCCACTTCCGGATCGTCGATGCACAGCACCGCCAGGCCATAGAAGGGCAGCCGGTGCAGGAACTCCGAGAACGCTTCGCGCACGCGCCCGAAGTCGTTGTCGTAGTGCTCCATGTGGTCGACGTCGATGTTGGTGATCACCGCCACCAGCGGGTTCAGGCGCAGGAAGCTGCCGTCGCTCTCGTCGGCCTCGGCCACCAGCCAGTCGCTGCCGCCCAGCCGCGCATTGGCGCCGGCCGCCAGCAGCTGCCCGCCGATCACGAAGGTCGGATCGAGCCCTCCACGCGCCAGCACGCTCGCCAGCAGCGACGTGGTCGTGGTCTTGCCATGGGTGCCGGCCACCGCGATGCCGCGGCGGAAGCGCATCAGCTCGGCCAGCATTTCCGCGCGCGGCACGACCGGGATGCGGCGCGCGCGCGCCTCGCGCAGCTCGGGGTTGTCGGCGCGGATGGCGCTGGAGACGACCACGCAGTCCACGTCGCGGACGTTGGCCGCGTCATGGCCCAGGTGGACGCTGGCGCCGAGCTCGCGCAGGCGCCGCACCGCCGGCCCTTCGGCCAGGTCCGAGCCGGAGACCTGGTAACCCAGCGTGCACAGCACCTCGGCGATGCCGCTCATGCCGGCCCCGCCGATGCCCACGAAGTGCACGCGCGAGAACGCCCGGCCGACTTCAGCCGTGGACAGCGCGCGGGTGTTGAGCAGGCGCCGGGTCATACCACTTTCTCCAGGGTTGGCTCGATCCGCGCGCGCTTGCGCCCTGCGCCGCGCCCGGCCGCCGCCGGGACTGCGGCCGGCCCGGGCGGCGCCGCCTCCGCGGGGTCGATCTCCGCCCCCGGTGCCGGCACCGCCTCGCCGCGCAGGCGCGCCACCTGGCGCTGGGCGCGGTCGAGTTCATAGGACACCCGCAGCAGCAGGCCGATGGCCACGCAGGTCATCACCGCGCTCGACCCGCCGTAGGAAATCAGCGGCAGGGTGAATCCCTTGGTCGGCAGGAGGCCGAGGTTCATTCCAATGGAAACCGCGCTCTGCAGGCCGATCACGAGGGCAACCCCGAAGGCGCAATAGCCGGCGAAATGGCGGCGCATCTCCACGCACTTCAGCCCCACCCAGAACGCCCTGCCCACCAGCAGCGCGTAGAGGCCGATGACGGCGCAGACGCCAACGAAACCCAGCTCCTCGGCTGTCACCGCGAAGATGAAGTCGGTATGCGCCTCGGGCAGGTAGGAGAGCTTCTGGATCGAGGCACCCAGGCCCACGCCGGCGAATTCGCCGCGTCCCACCGCCATCAGCGCGTTGGCGAGCTGGTAGCCGCTGTTGAACGGGTCGGCGAACGGGTCCATGAACGAGGTGATCCGGCGCAGCCGGTACGGTTCGGCCACGGCCACGATCGACAGCAGGACAAGGCCGCCGACCACGGGGCCCGCCATGCGCGGCAGGTGCACGCCGCCCAGGATGAGCATCCCGGCGGTCACGCCAAGGATCAGCGCGGTGGAGCCGAAGTCGGGCTGCAGCAGCAGCAGGCCCATCAGCACCGCGGCCACGAGCAGGGGCTTGATCATTGCGCCCCAGGTGGCGTTGACCTCGTCGCGGAAGCGCACCAGGTAGCTGGCCAGCCAGACGATGTACATCAGCTTCACCGCTTCCACGGTCTGGAAGTTGGCCACGCCGAGGGTGATCCAGCGCTGCGCGCCATTGACCGTATGGCCCAGGCCGGGAATGAACACCAGCAGCAGCAGGGCGAAGCAGCCCAGCAGCAGCATCTGGTTGTATTCCTCGATGTGCTTGAGCTCGGTGCGGGCGATGAGCACGCAGCCAACCACCCCCGCGCCCAGGAACATCAGGTGCCGGACAAGGAAGTAGAACGGGCCGCCGCCGTGTTCTTCCGCAATGGCGATCGAGCTGGAACCCACCATCACCACGCCCAGCGCGGCCAGCGCCACCGCGGTGCCGATCAGCCATGGGTCGAAGCGCCCGTGGATGTCGTCGATGCGGGTGGCCTGGCGCGGCGGTGGCACGTCGAAGCGGTCCATCAGCGCACCTTCAGCGTGGCCAGCCCGACCAGCACCAGGATCACGGAGATGATCCAGAAGCGCACGATCACGCGGGGCTCGGGCCAGCCCTTGAGTTCGAAGTGGTGGTGGATGGGCGCCATCCGGAACACGCGCTTGCCGGTGAGCTTGAACGACGCCACCTGGATCATCACCGAGAGCGTCTCGATGACGAAGATGCCGCCCATGATCACCAGCACCAGCTCCTGGCGCACGATGACGGCGATGGTGCCGAGCACCGCGCCCAGCGCCAGCGCCCCGATGTCGCCCATGAAGACCATGGCCGGGTAGGTGTTGAACCACAGGAATCCCAGCCCGGCCCCGGCGATCGCCGCGCAGATGATCACCAGCTCGCCCGCGCCGGGGATATGCGGGATCTGCAGGTAGTCCGAGAACACCGCATGGCCCGAGGCATACGCGAACACGCCCAGGCCGCAGGCCACCAGCACTGTGGGCATGATGGCCAGACCGTCCAGGCCGTCGGTGAGGTTGACCGCGTTGGAGAAGCCGACGATCCAGAAGTAGGCGATCAGCACGAAGGTGACGCCGGCCATGGGCAGTGCAACCGCCTTGAACAGCGGGATGTAGAACGTCGTTGCCGCCGGGACGTCGGCGGTGAGGAACAGGAACAGTCCCGCGGCCAGCCCGAACACCGACTGCAGCAGATACTTCCAGCGCGACTTGAGGCCGTTCGGGTCGCGGTGGACGATCTTGATCCAGTCGTCGTACCAGCCAATGGCGCCAAAGGCGACCATCACCGCCAGCACCACCCACACGTACTTGTTGCGCAGGTCGCCCCACAGCAGCACCGACGCCAGCACGGTGATCAGGGTCAGCGCGCCCCCCATGGTCGGGGTGCCGGCCTTGGAGAAATGCGTCTTGGGGCCGTCGTCGCGGATCGGCTGGCCGCCCTTGTACTGGGCCAGGCGCCGGATCACCGCCGGCCCCCACCACAGCGACAGCGCCAGCGCGGTGAGCGAGGCGAGGATGCCGCGGAAAGTGAGGTAGTTGAACAGGCCGAAGAAATCCTCCAGCCCCTGCAGCCAGCGCGCGAGTTCAAGCAGCATGGGTGGGATCCCCTCCGTCGTGTTCCAGCAGCGCGGAAACGATCCGCTCCATCGCGCTTGAGCGCGAACCCTTGACCAGCACCCGGGCCCGCGGATGCAGATCCGCGCGCAGCGCGCCCGCCAGCTCGCCATGGCTGGTGAAATGGCGGCCGCCTTCGCCGAATGCGTCCACCGCGGCCCGGCCCAGCGCCCCGAGCGCGTACAGGCGCTCGATCCCGGCGTCCCTTGCGCGCCGGCCCACGCCGGCGTGCAGGGCCTGGGCGTCATCGCCCAGCTCGCCCATCTCGCCCAGCACCAGCCAGCGCTCGCCGTCGGTCGCGGCCAGGGTCTGGATCGCCGCGGCCAGCGAACCGGGGTTGGCGTTGTAGCTGTCGTCGATCAGCAGCGCGCCTCCGGCCAGCCGGTGCCGGACCAGCCGCCCGGCCACCGGCTCGGCCGCGGCCAGTCCGGTCGCGATCGCCGCGGGGGTGGCCTCGGCCATTCCGATCGCCATCGCAGCCGCCGCCAGGGCGTTGGCCACGTTGTGGCGGCCGGGCAGCGGCAGCGCCACCGCCGCCTCGCCGGCGGGCGTCACCAGGGTGAAGCGCGAGCCCGCTTCGTCCGCATGGATGTCGCGCGCGGTGACATCGGCGCTGGCCTCCAGGCCGAACCTGATCACGCGGCGCCCGTGGGAGCGGCTGGCGAAGTACTGCGCGAATGCATCGTCGGCGTTGATCACCGCCACCCCGTCGGCCGGCAGCGCGTCGTAGATCGCACCCTTGGTCGCGGCCACGCCCAGCAGGCTGCCCATGCGCTCCAGGTGCGCCGGTGCGACGTTGTTGACCAGCGCCACGTCGGGCCGCGCCACCGCCGTCAGCCAGGCAATGTCCCCCGGCTTGCCCGCGCCCATCTCATAGATGGCGTAGCGGGCGTCCTCGGGGCACTGGATCACCGACAGCGGCAGCCCGATCTCATTGTTGAAGTTGCCCGGGTTGGCGTGGCTGGGGCCGATCTGCCGCATGATCGCCAGCAGCATCTGCTTGACCGAGGTCTTGCCGTTGCTGCCGGTGATGGCGGCGATCCGCGCGGGCCGGCCGTGCTGCATCGCCGCGGCGATGGCCGCCAGCGCGTGCCCGGTGTCCTGCACCACCACCTGCGGGATGCGCACGTCGGCCGGCCGCGAGACCAGTGCCGCGCGCGCCCCGGCCTCGGCCGCGGCGGCGACGTGGTCGTTGCCGTCGAAACGCTCGCCGGCCAGGGCCACGAAGAGCGCGGCGCGACCGTCACTGGCGTCGAAGCCGCGGGTGTCGGTGAACAGCACCTCGATCAGAACGTCGTCGCCGGTTCCATCGGCTCCGTGCAGGCGGCCATTGGTCCACTGGGCGATGCGCGAAAGCGGCAGCGGGTTCATCGCCACTCCTCCAGCGCGCCGCGCGCGACATCGGCATCATCGAAGGGGTGCCGCACGCCGTCGATTTCCTGGTACGGCTCGTGGCCCTTCCCGGCCACCAGCACGATGTCGCCCGGCCCGGCCCCGCCCACCGCGCGCCGGATCGCCGCGCGCCGGTCACGCTCGACCCGCACGTTCGAGCCGACCGCAAACCCTTCCAGGATGTCCGCCACGATCGCGTCACCGTCCTCACGCCGCGGGTTGTCGTCGGTGACGATGACCGCGTCCGCCAGCCGCCCTGCGACTTCCGCCATCTGCGGGCGCTTGCCGCGGTCCCGCTCCCCGCCGCAGCCGAACACGCACACGATCCGTCCGCGGGCGTGGCCGCGCAGGCTGTTGAGCGCCTGTTCGAGCGCGTCCGGGGTATGCGCGTAGTCCACCACCACCAGCGGCCGTCCCTCCCCGCCCAGGCGGTTCATGCGTCCGGCCACCGGCTGCAGCCGGCCCAAGGTGGAAGCGATCGTGGCGGCGTCATCGCCCAGGGCGTGCAGCACGCCGGCCACCGCCAGCAGGTTGTCGACGTTGAACCGCCCCAGCAGCGCGGTACGCACCGGATGGACCTGGTCACCAATCGCCAGATGGAATCCGATTCCGCCGGCGTCCAGCACCACGTCGTGGGCGCGCACGGTGGCCTCCGGGCGGCCGCTGGCGCTGGTGCCGACCTTCTGCAGCCGGGCCGGCAGGCTGGCGTGCAGCGCGCGACCGAATGCATCGTCCAGGTTCACCACCGCCGCGCGCAGGCCGGGGGCCTGGAACAGGCGCGCCTTGGCCGCGCCGTAGGCGTCCATGTCGCCGTGGTAGTCGAGGTGGTCGCGGGTGAGGTTGGTGAACACGCCCACGGCGAAGCGGACGGCGTCCACCCGCCCCTGGTCCAGGGCATGCGAACTCACCTCCATCGCCACCACCTGCGCGCCGTCCCCGCGCAGCTGTGCCAGCAGTGCGTGCATGCGCGAAACCTGCGGGGTGGTGAACCCGGTTGGCTCCACCCGGCCATGCAGCCCGGCGCCGAGCGTGCCGATGCTGCCGGCGCGCAGCCCGCCCAGGCTCCAGGCCTGGGCCAACATCTGCACGGTGGAGGTCTTGCCATTGGTGCCGGTCACGCCCACCACGGTCATCGCCGCGGATGGGGCTGCGTGCAGGCGGTCGGCCATGGCGCCGATGCGCGCCCGCAGCCCCGGCACGGCGATGGCGCCTTCAGGGATGTCCATGCCGGCCGGTGCCGGCGGCTCGTAGATGATCGCCGCCGCGCCCGCTGCGCGGGCCTGGTCCACGAAGCGCAGACCGTGGGTGCCGAAGCCGGGGATGGCCAGGAAGGCATCGCCGGCGGCCACGTCACGGCTGTCCTGCGACAGCCCGGTGACCCGCAGCCCCGGCGGCACGGCGTCCACGTCCGGCAGCAGATCCGCCAGTGGCAGCCCGGCGCTCATCGCGCGCCTCCCGTGGAGGCGGCGCGGCGGCCATCCTTCTCGGCCTGCGCGGCGAGCCAGCTCTCGATGTCGTCCGGCGGGACATCCATCAGGCGCAGCGCGCCTTCCATCACGTTCGGGAACATCGGCGCGGCCACCAGCCCGCCGTAGTAGCCGCGGGCAGGATCCGGATCGTCGATGACGATGGCCATCGAGAAGCGCGGGTTTTCCACCGGCACGATGCCGGCGAAGAAGGAAACATAGCGTCGCGAATAGCCGCCGCCGCTGGCCTTGCGCGAAGTCCCGGTCTTTCCGGCCACGTGGTAGCCCAGCACCCGGGCCCGGGTCGCGGTGCCGCCAGGTTCGGTCACCGTCTGCATCATCCGCAGCACGGTCTGCGCCACCTGGGGATCGAGCGCCTGGCGGGTTTCCCCGTGCTGGCCCTTGACGAAGGTCGGCTGCACCAGCTTGCCGCCGTTGGCGATCGCCGCGTATGCGACGGCGATCTGCAGCGGCGTGGCCGACAGCCCGTAGCCATACGAGATGGTCTGCTTGCTGGTACCGCTCCACTGCGACGGATCCGGGAACAGCCCCGAAGCCTCGCCCGGGAACCCGCTGCGGGTGCTCTGCCCCAGGCCGAACCCGCGCAGCACTTCGTACAGCGTCTGGTCGGGCAGCATCGCGGCGATCTTGGCCGTACCCACGTTCGAGCTCTTGGTGATCACCCCGGTCACGTCCAGCAACCCGTAATTGCGCACGTCCGAGGTGCGATAGCGTCCGTTGGGCATCCAGCCCGGGCTGGTGTCCACCGGCGTGTCGGGCGAGACCACCCCCGCCTGCAGTGCCGCGGCGACGGTCAGCGGCTTGATCGTGGAGCCCGGCTCGATGAGGTCGGTCACCGCCCGGTTGCGGCGCGCGTCCCGGTCGTCGCCCGACACAACGTGCGGGTTGTAGGTCGGAAGGTTGACCATGGCCACCACTTCGCCGGTGTCCACGTCCAGCACCACCGCCGAGCCGGCGGCGGCCCCGGTGCGCGCCAGGGTATTGCGCAGCTCGCGATGGGCCAGGAACTGGACCCGGCGGTCGATGCTCAGCACCAGGTCGCGCCCCGGCTCCGCCGGACGCACCAGGTCCACGTTCTCCACGATCCGTCCGCGCCGGTCGCGGATCACCTTCTGCGCGCCCGGCCGGCCCCGCAGCCAGTCGTCGAAGGCCAGCTCGATCCCCTCCTGGCCCCTGTCGTCGATGTTGGTGAAACCCAGCACGTGCGCGATCGCCTCGCCCTGGGGGTAGAACCGCCGGTACTCGCGCTGGCTGAACACGCCCGGCACGCCCAGCGCAAGCACCTCCTGCGCCACCGCCGGGTGGATCCGGCGCTGCCCGGGCAGGTACATGAATTCCTTGTCGGCGCGCTGGGCCACCCTTCGCGCCAGCTCGTCCGCATCGACCTTGATGGCCGCGGCCAGCTCGGCGATGCGGTCCGGATGCTTCACCAGCTCCTGCGGATTCGCCCAGAGCGAAGCCACCGGCGTGGAGATCGCCAGCGGCTCGCCGTTGCGGTCGGTGATCATCCCGCGCGAAGTGGCGATGGGCAGCTCGCGCAAGAACCGGGAATCCGCCTTCTGCTGGTAGAACGCGTTGTCGATGAGCTGCAGGTCCACCGCGCGCCCCACCAGCACCACCCCACACAGGCCGAGCCCGCCGGCCACCAGGGCCAGGCGCGCGCGCAGGTTGAACCTGGCGCGGGCGCGTCGCTGCGGACGGCGGCTGGAGGAACGGCCGATCACGGGCTCACCACCACGATGTCGGCCGCCTCGGGGAACTTCATCCCCAGCCGCTCGCGCGCGACCTGGTCGATCCGGTTGCTTTCAGCCCAGGTGGCCTGCTCCAGCTGCAGCCGGCCGAACTCGATGTTGAGTTCGTCGCGCTCATGCTCCAGCCGGGTCAATTCACTGAACAGCTGACGGTGCTGGTGGCGCGCGTGCACCACGCCGATGGCCGTGACCACATTGGCCGCCAGCAACACCGCGATGATGATGCGCATGGTCATGCCCCCAACTCCGCCGGCAGCTTCTCGGCCACCCTCAGCACCGCGCTGCGGGCGCGCGGATTGACCGAGATTTCCTCCGCATCCGCCTTGGCCGCCCCGCCAATGGCCCGGAGAGTGGGCACGAACACCGATGCCTCGGGCAGCCGCCGGTCGGCCGGCGGCGGCTTGGCATGGGCGCTGATGAAACGCTTGACGATCCGGTCCTCGAGCGAATGGAAGCTGATCACCGCCAGCCGGCCGCCCGGGCGCAGGCGCTCGTGCGCAGCCGCCAGCCCGTCCTCGAGGTCCCCCAGTTCGCGATTGACGTGGATGCGGATGGCCTGGAAGGAGCGCGTCGCCGGATGGATATCCGGCTTCCCCGGCGCGCGCCGCTGGCGCGGGACCACCGAGGCGACCAGCCCGGCGAGGTCACCCGTCCGTTGCAACGGCTCCACCGCACGGCGGGCGACGATGGCGCGCGCGATGCGCCGGCTCATCCGCTCCTCGCCATAGGTCCACAGCACATCGGCGATTTCCGCCTCGTCGGCGCGCGCCAGCCATTGGGCCGCGCTTTCCCCTGCCTCGGGATCCATCCGCATGTCCAGGGGGCCGTCCTTGCCGAAACTGAAGCCGCGGGCGGCCTCGTCCAGCTGCGGCGACGACACGCCCAGGTCGAACAGCACCCCGTCCAGCCCCGCGGCGGTCTCATCCCACTGCGCGAGCGCAGCGAAGCTGCCGCGGCGGATCGCCACGCGCAGATCGGCGCCGAACTCGCGTTGCGCAAAAGCGACCGCTTCGGGGTCCTTGTCCATCAGCAGCAGCCGTCCTCCGGGTCCCAGGCGTTCGAGCACGCCGCGCGCATGGCCGCCGCGCCCGAACGTGCCATCCAGATAGGTTCCATCCGCGACCACCCGCAAGCCCTCCATGACCTGCCCGAACATCACCGGAAGGTGGCCGGACCGGGCGTCCGCGCCACCGTCCGTCACAGCTGCAGGCCCTCCAGCTCGTCGCCCGCCATGTCCTCGTCGCCAAGGGTCTGGCGGATCTGCTCCTGGTGGGCCTGCTCGCTCCACAGCTCGAATTTGTCGCCCATCCCCACCAGCACCGCCTTGCGCTCGATGCCCACCGTGTTGCGCTGGTTGGCGGGAATGGAAATGCGCGCGCTGCCATCGGGTTCCACCACCGCGGCGGCACCCACCAGCTTCAGCTGCAGGGTGCGGTTGCGCTGCTTGGTGCGGGACAGGCCGTTGATCTGGTCACGCACCCCCTCCCACACCGCATACGGATACAGGTACAGGCTCCCCGCATCGAACGGGTTGTACGTGATCACCAGACGATTGCCTGCGCGGGACACGTCCTCGCGCAGGCCGGTCGGAATCACCATCCGGCCCTTGTCGTCGATTGTGATGGCGTACTCGCCCTGGAACACGTCGGCCCTGCCCGTATGCCCGTCTGTGGCGGGCTTCAATGACATGGGATTCCACGAAATTCCCGCTCATCCCACGCAGCGCCACCTTATGACCCGTGTATGGGGTTGTCAACAACTGTTCACCGCCAAATTCGCCAAGCGGCTCAATGACTTGCGCAACACTTGAGAGACTTGTTCAAGCTTTATCCACAAGCTGCTGTTTCATCTCAAATTTTGAGACGCAGGCCAAGAAACGGGATGTTCAGGCCCCGTGAAGGCCGCGCGTGAAGCCCGCGTGAGAACGCGCGGCGGATGCGCAGCGCGGCAGACGCGTCGCCGGCGCGGGAGCGCCAGGGGACTGTCCGGGGAACCATCGGGAGGAAGCTGGCGGAGCCGGCCTGTAAGCCGGGTTCTGTCGTGGGCAATCATTCCTCTCGGCGCATCGTCACCGATACGCTCAAGCAACCTACCCGGACCCGACGCGGGCAACGTCATGGGGTCCCTATTCGGTCTTGCTCCCGGTGGGGTTTGCCGTGCCGGCCTGTTACCAGGCTCGCGGTGCGCCCTTACCGCACCATTTCACCCTTGCCACGCATCCCGGAGGATCGTTCGGCGGTATCTTTCTGTTGCACTTTCCGTCGGCTCGCGCCGCCCAGGCGTTACCTGGCACCGTGCCCTGTGGAGCCCGGACTTTCCTCGGCACTCCCGAAGGAATGACGCGATTGCCCGGCCGGCTCCGCCAGCGGCCATTATCCCACGCCGTGGGACCGCGCACCCGCGCGCTGGCCTGGACGTTCAGCCCCCGGCCTGCAGGAATGCGACCTGGGCGATCCGGTCAATCACCCCCGCGAGCGCGGCGGACGCCTCCTCGAACACCTCGCCCCCGGTCACGGCCATGATCGCCTCGAGCTCGTCGGCGAATTCCTCCAGCTGCCTCTGCGCGTCCACCAGCAGGTGGCGCGGATCCCCTTCCGGCCCCGTCCCGGCATCGGTCGCAGGCGCTGCCACATCCTGCCGCCCAGTCGCGGCGGCCTGCCGCGCCGGGGCGGGAATGGATTCCTCGAGCAGCCGTGCCCCCTCCGCGTGGCCCGCCCGTTCCAGGCGCCGCGCCAGGCCCAGGTGCGCCAGCGCCACCTCCGCCTCGCGACGAGACAGGAAATCCCGCAGTGCCGCGACCGAATCGATGTCGCCGGGGCCGTGCCGCGCGGAAGGCGGGCGTGTGGATCCACGTTCGCGGTGGTACGCCCGTCGCCGCCACCGGCGCAGCAGGGCGGCGTGCTGCAGCTCCTCCGCCCCCAGCTTCTCCGCTTCGCGCCTGACCTCATCGCTCTCCGCGTGGGCGGCCAGGTAGGCATAGAAGGCGAAGGCGCGCTCCTCGTTGTCCACCGCGAGCGCAAAGGCCCGGTACGGCGTGAGCAGGGCGCTGCCGGCGACGTCGTCCCAGGAGCTGGAGAGGTCCTCGGGCAGCATCCACTCGTAGTCCGTGGCCGCCGGCGGCGGGTCACCTACCGATGCCGCCCATCTGTCGACCGCTGCGACGTGACGGCGTTCTTCCTCCAGCATCAACCGGAAGGCAGCCGCGACCGCCGGCTCACCACGGCTGTCCATCAGCCTGGCAAGCATCGCGTAGCGCCGGACCGCCTCGTCCTCGATGGCCCGCGCGATCTGCACCAGCATCCCCATGTCGACCATGTCGACATCCGGATGCTCGCTGAGCAGCGCGCGCCTCCCCGCCCCGGGATGGCGCAGCGAGCGATGCGCATCACGCCGGTTGCGCCCGCCCCGGGAGGGCCCGCTGGAGATGTTGTCGGAACCGGTTCGACGCATGGCGAAACCCTCGCATATACTGCGGGCAACCGCGCAAGGATGCGCGTCTGCAAGTCCGGCACCATCATCCCACACGTTCTGCGAGGGAAGATTTGAGCGATCCGGCTGGCGCGGCAAGGCGATTGATCATCGCCATCATCCTGCTCATCGGGGTGGTGTCGTGGCAGACGGCAGGTGCGCAACGCGGCGCCACGTTCGACACCTTTGCAAGCCAGGTGGCGCCAGGGGACCTGGTCCCCGGGGCCGACCGGTTCGGCCCAACCGGTGAATCGCCGCCGGTGGCGCAGGTCTTCCGCGGCGACCAACTGGTGGGCTATGCCTACCTGAACTCCCAGTACGTCAATGCGGACGGCTATTCCAGCAAGCCGATCCACGTCATGGTCGGGCTCGACACCACCGGCACCATCGTCGGCCTGGTGCTTGCGCACCACGAGGAACCGATCGTGCTGGTGGGCATCTCCGAAGAGCGGGTGGTCGACTACCTGGACGGCCTCATCGGCTACAACCCGCTGCGCGCGGCGGCGACCGGCGAAGGTCCGCCCACCGTCGACCTGGTCAGCGGCGCCACCGTGACGGTGCTGGTGATGGGCGAGAGCGTGACGCGGTCCGCGGCCCGGGTGGCCCGGCTGCTGGGCCTGGATGGCAGCGGCGCGCCCGCCCCCACTACCCCGCCGGCAGGGGCCGGCCCCGCGACGGCGCGCACCCTGGATCCCGACGCGGGCGGGATCAGCAGCTGGCAGGAACTGCGGGACGAAGGCGCTGTCGCCCACCTCGGACTGACGGTGGGTGAAGTCAACCGCCGCTTCGAGGAGGCGGGCGACCCGGAAGCGGCGCGTCGCCCGGAGCGCGGTGAGCCCGACGACCCCTTCATCGATCTCTACGTGGCCCTGGCGTCGCACCCGGCGATCGGCCGCAGCCTGCTGGGGGAAAGCGGCTACGCCAGCCTGCAGCAGCGCCTTGCGCCTGGACAGCACGCGATCCTGGTGGCCGGCAGCGGGGTCTACTCGTTCAAGGGCTCGGGCTACGTGCGCGGCGGCATCTTCGACCGCATCGAAGTGATCCAGGGCGCCGAGACCATCCGCTTCCGCGACCACTCGCACCGGCGGGTCGGCCGGGTCGAAGCGGAGGGCGCGCCGCCGCTGACCGAGGTCGACGTTTTCATCATCCCCGAGGGCGCGGAGTTCGATCCGGCGCAACCCTGGCGGCTGCAGCTGCTGGTCCAGCGGGCCACCGGCGCCCTTTCCAAGGCTTTCGTGTCGTTCGACCTGCCCTATGCGATCCCCGACCGGTACACCACCGGCGGCGCCGCGCCCGGGCCGGCCCCCGGCCAGCCCTGGGCCCCGGCAGGCGGCGCCGCCGAGGCCGGCGCGCATGCGTTCCTCGAAGAGGAGGACGACCCCCTGTGGAAGCGGATGTGGCAGAGCAAGATCGTGTCGATCGTGGTGCTCGGGCTGATGCTCATCGCGTTGACCCTGATCTTCTTCTTCCAGGACCTCCTGCTCAAGCACGAGAAACTTTACGACCGGATCCGCCTCGCATACCTGGTGGTGACGCTGTGCTGGCTCGGCTGGGTAGCCCAGGCGCAGCTGTCGGTGGTCAATGTCCTGACCTTCACCACCGCCCTGCGCGAGGGGTTCCGCTGGTCCTCGTTCCTGATCGATCCGCTGATCTTCATCCTCTGGTGCGCGGTGGCCGTGGCGCTGATCTTCTGGGGGCGCGGAGCGTTCTGCGGCTGGCTGTGTCCGTTCGGCGCGCTGCAGGAGCTCACCAACCGCATCGCCAAGGCACTGAAGGTCCCGCAGCTCAAGATCCCGTGGGCCGTGCACGAGCGGCTGTGGCCGATCAAGTACATCATCTTCCTGGTGCTGTTCGCGGTGGCGCTCGGATCGCTCGCCCATGCCGAGCGGCTGGCCGAGGTGGAGCCGTTCAAGACCGCGATCGTGCTGCGCTTCATGCGCGAGTGGTGGTTCGTGCTGTTCGCGGTCGCGCTGCTGGTGGCGGGGCTGTTCGTGGAGCGCTTCTTCTGCCGCTACCTGTGCCCGCTGGGCGCGGCGCTGGCCATCCCCGGGCGGCTGCGGATGTTCGACTGGCTCAAGCGCTACCGCGAATGCGGCAACCCGTGCATGCGCTGCTTCAAGGAGTGCCCGGTGGAGGCGATCCACCCCGAGGGGCACATCAACCCCAACGAGTGCATTTCCTGCCTGCACTGCCAGCAGCTCTACCACAACGACAGGAAGTGCCCGGTCCAGATCAAGCGCCGCCTCAAGCGCGAGCGGCGCGAGGCGGCCCGCAAGTCCATTCCGCTGTCGGTGCTGCCGGCCGCGGACGAACCAGCACCAGCAGCCGGTCCCGGCCAGTGATGTCCTGCTGCGCCAGGATCCATATCGACGAGGGAGGGAACGGACGTGAGTGACGACAAAATCAAACCCGGCAGACAGGCGGACGAGCCGTCGCTGCTGCCCGACACCGGCAGGCGCAGGGTCCTGACCGGAAGCATGGCACTGGCGGCGGGCGCCGCGGCGACCGGCCTTTTGGCCGGCTGCGACAGGAGCACGTCGGGCAACGGCACGACCGCGTCCAACGGCGCACCGGCAACCACCCGCGCCGGAGCGGCGCCTGCCGGCAATGACATCCACATCGCGCCGGGCGAGCTGGACGAGTATTACGGCTTCCTGTCGGGAGGCCAGAGCGGCGAGCTCCGCATCCTGGGCATGCCCTCAATGCGCGTGCTGATGCGCATCCCGGTCTTCAACCGCTGCAGCGCGACCGGGTGGGGCCAGACCAACGAAAGCCTCAAGGTCCTCACCGAAGGGCTTACCCCGGAGACGAGGAAGTACCTGGAAAGCCGCGGCGGCACGTACTTCAACGGCGACCTGCACCACCCGCACATGTCGTTCACCGAGGGCAAGCACGACGGCCGCTACGTGTACATGAACGACAAGGCCAACACCCGGGTGGCGCGCGTGCGCTGCGACGTCATGAAGTGCGACAAGATCCTCGAGCTGCCGAACCAGCACACGGTCCACGGCATGCGATTGCAGAAGTACCCCAAGACCGGCTACCTGTTCTGCAACGGCGAAGACAGCGTGCCGCTGCAGAACGACGGCACCAACGTGAATGACCTGGAGCAGTACCGCTACATCTTCACCGCGGTCGATGGCGAGACGATGCAGGTCGCCTGGCAGGTCATGGTCAGCGGCAACCTGGACAACGTCGATGCCGATTACGACGGGCTGTACGCCTTCTCGACCAGCTACAACTCCGAGGAAGGCATGACGCTGGCGGAAATGACCGCCTCCGAACAGGACCACGTCGTGATCTTCGACATCAAGGCCATCGAGGCCGCGGTCGCCAACGGCGAGGCGCAGATGATCAACGGCGTGCCGGTGCTGGACGGGCGCAAGGAGGCGAACTCGGCGTTCACCCGCTACGTCCCGGTGGCCAACAGCCCGCACGGCATGAACATGGCACCCGATCGCATCCACGCCGTTGCCAACGGCAAGCTGTCGCCGACCGTCACCGTGTTCGACGTGCGCAAGTTCCCCGAGCTGTTCGCCGGCACCATCGAACCGCGTGACACCGTGGTGGCCGAGCCCGAACTTGGCCTGGGGCCGCTGCATACGGCCTTCGACGGCCGCGGCAACGCCTACACCACGCTGTTCATCGACAGCCAGATTGTGAAATGGAACATCGCCGACGCGATCCGCCTGTACAACGGCGAGGACGTCGACCCGATCGTCCAGAAGCTGGACGTCCACTACCAGCCGGGCCACAACCACACCTCGATGGGCGAGAGCCTGGAGGCCGACGGCAAATGGCTGATGTCGCTCAACAAGTTCTCAAAGGACCGGTTCCTCAACGTGGGGCCGCTCAAGCCCGAGAACGACCAGCTGATCGACATCTCGGGCGACGAGATGGTGCTGGTACACGACGGCCCGTCGTTCGCCGAGCCCCACGACATCGAGATCATCCATCGCTCGAAGGTCAACCCGGTCAGCACGTGGGACCGCAACGACCCGATGTGGGAGGACGCGCGCAGGCAGGCCGAGGCGGATGGCGTCACCCTCGAGGCGGCTGCGAACGTGATCCGCGATGGCAACAAGGTGCGCGTCTACATGACCTCCGTCGCGCCGACGTTCAGCCTGACCGATTTCACGGTCAAGCAGGGCGACGAAGTGACGGTCTACGTGACCAACAACGACATCGTGGACGACCTCACCCACGGGTTCACCATCGTCAACTACGGCATCGCGATGGAAGTCGCCCCGCAGGCGACGGCATCGGTCACGTTCAAGGCCGACCGGCCCGGCGTCTACTGGTACTACTGCCAGTGGTTCTGCCACGCCATGCACATGGAAATGAAGGGGCGGATGCTGGTCGAGGCCTGAGTGGATGCCCAGCGGTAACCGTTCCCTGCGCCCGGGGAACCAGCGCCGCCTGCCCTCCCCGGGCAGGCGGCCTGGCCCGGCGTTTGCCTATGCCGCGGCTTGCGTGGTGGTGGCGATGTCCGCCTCCGTCCAGCTCGCTGCCGCCGAGCACCGGATCGCACCCGGCACGCCGCTGCAGCCGGCGATCGAGGCTGCGGAGCCCGGCGACACCATCCGCCTGGCGCCGGGCCGGCACGCGGGCCCGGTACTGGTCGACCGGACGCTGTCCCTGGTCGGCGAAGCGGGCGCGGTGATCGCCGGGCCGGGCAGGGGAAGCGTGGTGACGGTGAGCGCGCCGGGCGTCCGCGTCCACGGCCTGGAGATCACCGGCTCGGGCACCGACCTGCCGGCAATGGATTCGGCGATCCTGGTCAAGGAGACCGCGCCACGCGCGGACATCCGCGACAACCATCTGGTCGACAACCTGTTCGGGGTCTACCTGCACGGCGCCGGCGACTCGAACGTGCAGGACAACGTGATCCGCGGGCGCAGGGACCTGCGCATGGCCGAGGCCGGCAACGGCGTCTCGATCTGGAACGCACCCGGCGCCCGGGTGATCGGCAACATCATCAGCCATGGACGCGACGGCATCTACGTCAGGGTGAGCCGGGAAAACCACTTCCAGGACAACGAATTCTCCAACCTGCGGTTCGCAATCCACTACATGTACACACACGACAGCCGCATCGTCGGCAACACCTCCCGTGACAACCACGTCGGCTGGGCGATCATGTTTTCCGAAGGGCTGGAGGTGCGCGACAACGTCTCGATCAACGACCGCGACCACGGCCTCATGCTCAACGCGACCAACGGCTCGGAGGTGATCGGAAACACGGTGCGCGACGGCGGCGAAAAATGCGCCTTCGTCTACAACGCCAACGGCAACCGGATCGAGGAGAACTGGTTCGAGGGCTGCCCGATCGGCATCCACTTCACCGCCGGCTCCGAGGGGAACACGATGACCGGCAACGCTTTCGTGGCCAACCGCATGCAGGTGAAGTACGTGGGCACCCGCCACCTGGACTGGACCGTGGACGGGCGCGGCAACTACTGGAGCGACAACCCGGCCTATGACCTGGATGGCGATGGCATCGCCGACCGGCCGTACCGCCCGAATGACGTGATGGACGAGATCCTCTGGACCCTTCCCCAGGCCAAAGTCCTGGCCACCAGCCCCGCGGTGCAGATGGTGCGCTGGGCGCAGGCGCGCTTCCCCGCCCTGTCCACGGGCGGGGTGGTCGACACCGCGCCGCTCATGCAGCCGCCGCGCATGGCCGGGGATTCAGCGCCATGAGCGGAACAGCGCAGTGGAATGACGTCACCCGGCGCTATGGCGACGTGCTTGCCGTCAGCGGCGTCAGCCTGTCGCTGCGGGCCGGCGAGGCGACCGCCCTGGTGGGCCATAACGGCGCCGGCAAGACCACCCTGATCAAGCTGCTGCTGGGCCTGGTGCGCCCCGACGCGGGCACGGTGCGCGTCTCGGGCGTGGACCCTTCCGGTGCCCAGGGCGCGCAGGCACGGCGCAAACTGGGGTTCCTGCCCGAGAACGTCGCTTTCCACGGCGCCATGACCGGCAGCGAACTCATGGCGTTCTACGCCCGGCTCAAGGGCCACTCAGTGCGCCGCAACCGCGAGCTGCTGTCGCTGGTTGGCATCGCCCACGCCGCCGACCGCCGGGTTTCAACGTATTCCAAGGGCATGCGCCAGCGGCTGGGCATCGCCCAGGCGCTGATCGGCGAGCCGCAGCTGCTGCTGTTCGACGAGCCCACCAGCGGCCTGGACCCTGCCTCGCGGGCCGAGGTGTTCAACACCATCGACCTGCTGCGCCGCGGGGGCGCCACGGTGCTGGTCTGCACCCACGCCCTGGCCGAAGTGGAGCACCGGGTCGACCGGGTGGCGGTCATGCACCGCGGCAACCTGCTCGCGGCGGGGACGCTCGATGAACTGCGCGAAGGCGTGGTGCCCGAAGCCCGATTCCGGCTTCGCGCCGAAGGCCTGGTGGGCGAGGATCTCTCGACCAGGCTGCCGGCTGGAAGCCGCTGCACGGAAGCCGGGGAAGGCATCGTGCTCGTGAGCGTCCCCGCTGCGGAGAAAATGGCCGCGCTGCGGACGCTGGCGCAGCTGCCGGGGGTCCGGGACATCAGCACGGCCGCACCCGGGCTCGAGGACCTCTACCGGCAGCTGGTGGAGCGGCACGAGGCGATGGCGGCATGAGCACGCTCAGGATCGCCTGGCAGGAGATCCGGGTGGGGCTGCGCAACCGCTGGGTGGTGGCGACCACCCTGCTGCTGGCCGCGCTGGCGCTGTCGCTGGTCCTGCTCGGCAGCGCCCCGAGTGGCGCGGTCCAGGCCGACCCGCTGGCGATCGTCGTGGTCAGCCTTGCCAGCCTCACCATTTTCCTGGTCCCCCTGATCGCGCTGCTGCTGTCGTTCGACGCGATCGTGGGGGAACAGGAACGGGGCACGCTGATGCTGCTGCTGTCCTACCCGGTGGCGCGATGGCAGGTGGTGGTGGGCAAGGTCCTGGGACAGGTGTGCATCCTCGCCATCGCCACCTTGCTGGGCTATGGCGTGGCGGCCGGGGCACTTGCGCTGGAGAGCGAGATCGGCGCGCCGGCGTGGAACGCGTTCGCGGCGATGGTGCTCACCTCGATCATGCTCGGCGCCGCGTTCGTGGCGATGGGCGTGCTGGCCAGCGCCATCGTGCGTGAGCGGGCGACCGCCGCCGGGCTGGCGGTGGGGGTCTGGCTGTTCTTCGTGCTGCTCTACGACACCGCCCTGCTTGGCATCCTGGTGGCGGACCAGGGCAAATACGTGACCCAGGGCGTGCTGGAAGCACTGCTGATGCTCAACCCGGCCGACGTCTACCGCATCTTCAACATGACCGCCGACGAGGGCGTGGCCGTCTACAGTGGCCTGGCCGGGCCCGGCACCGCCGCGCCGACGCCGCCCGGGGTGCTGCTTGCCGTGCTCGCGGCGTGGGTGGCGGTTCCGCTCGCGCTGGCAATTTTCGCATTCAGGAGGAGACCGGTATGAGGATCGTCCGTCCGCTCGGGGCCGCGACCGCGCTGGCCGTGCTGCTCGCGACCGCCGCCTGCGACAGGCCCGGCCCTGCCGGGCCGCCGCCCGCACCCGTCGAGGCCTCGGACGAGGCGTCGGGCCACTACTGCGGCATGCTGCTGTCCGACCACCAGGGTCCCAAGGGGCAGATCCACCTGGAAAGCCGCGATGAGCCGATCTGGTTCTCGTCCGTGCGCGACACCATCGCCTTCCTGCGCCTGCCCGAGGAACCCAGGGACGTGGCCGCGGTATACGTGAACGACATGGGCCGGGCCCGCAACTGGGACCAGCCCGAGCCGGGCACCTGGGTGGAAGCGCGCGACGCCTGGTTCGTGGTGGAAAGCGGCATGCAGGGCGGCATGGGCGCGCCCGAGGCGGTGCCGTTCTCCAGCCAGTCCGCGGCCGGGGAATTCCGCAACCGGCACGGCGGCCGGGTGGTCCGCCTGGACGACATTCCCGACGACTACGTCCTGGGCCCGGTGGATCTGTCATCCTCGATGCAGGACCACCACGGGATGGACCACGCAGCCGCCGGACACGGGCAGCATGACGATGACGGCCGCGGCGCGGACCCCAAGGCCCCGGCGGGGGACGGGGCGCCGCCGCAGCACGACCACTGAGGATCGGGCCATGCTCAATCGCCGACGTTTTCTTTCCATTGCCGCCACCGGTTCAGCGCTGGCGGCCGTTCCCTTCCCACTGGCACTGGCAGCCACCGGAGTCCCGGCCCGCACGGTCTGGAAAGGCGTGGCGATGGGCGCGCAGGCGTCGATGACCCTGGTCCATCCCGACCGCACCCACGCGCGCGCGATGATTGATCGCTGCGTGGCCGAGGTGGAGCGGCTGGAGGGAATCTTCAGCCTCTACCGGCAGGACTCCGCGCTGTCGCGCCTGAACGCCGAAGGTTTCCTGGACGACCCGCCACCTGAGCTGGTGGAGCTGGTGTCGTTCAGCCTGTCCCTGGCCGAGCGCAGCGGCGGCGCCTTTGATCCCACCGTGCAGCCCCTGCTGCGGCTGTACTTCGAGCATTTTTCCCGGCCCGGGGCGGCCGCCGGAGGTCCTGCGGCCGATGCCATCGCCAGGGCACGCAGCCTGGTCGGCTTCACCGACGTCGAAGCCGGGCTGGGACGAATCCGCCTTGGACGCAAGGGCGCGGCGATCACCCTCAACGGTGTGGCCCAGGGCTTCGTGACCGACCGGGTCGCTGGACTGCTGCAGGCCAGCGGCTTCGACAATGTCCTGATCGACCTGGGCGAAGGGCGGGCCCTCGGCCAGCGGCCGGACGGCGGGCCCTGGCGCGCTGCCATCGCCCATCCATCCGAGCCCGGCCGCAGCCTGTTCGAACTGCCGCTCGGCAGCGCGCCCGGCCTGCGCCCGGCGCTCGCCACTTCGGCGGGC
>JAAYXJ010000071.1 GCA_012515985.1 Gammaproteobacteria bacterium | reverse complement strand
CGGCGTCGTAGGCCGCCGTGCACAGGTACGACACCAGCGTGGTTTCCGACAGCGCAACGAACCCGTGGGCGAATCCAGGCGGAACCCAGAGCTGGCGCCGGTTGCCCGCCGACAGGATCGCAGCTGTCCAGTGCCTGTAGCGCGGTGACCCGCGGCGGATGTCCACGGCCACGTCGTACACCTCGCCCTCAAGCACGCTCACCAGCTTTCCCTGCGGATTCGGCCATTGGTAGTGCAGCCCGCGCAGCACGCCCTTGGCGGAACGGGAGAGGTTGGATTGCACGAAGTCGGGCCCGATGCCGTGCGCCGCGTAGCGATCCCGGTTCCACGATTCCATGAACCAGCCGCGCACATCGCCGAACTGCCGCGGTTCGATGACCAGGCAGCCGGGCAGGTCGGTCTCGATGATCCTCATGCCGCCGGCCCGGTGCGGGAGGGCAGCGACTCCAGGTACGCGCCGTAGCCGTTCTTCGCCAGCGGCGCGGCCAGGCGCAGCAGCTGCTCGTCGTCGATCCAGCCCGCCTTCCACGCGATCTCCTCCGGGCAGCACACCTGCAGGCCCTGGCGGGTCTGGATCGTCTCGATGAAGGAGGCTGCCTGCAGCAGCGATTCGTGGGTGCCGGTATCCAGCCACGCCGTGCCGCGGCTCAGGGTCTCCATGTGCAGCGCGCCGTCGGCCAGGTAGAGCCGGTTGAGGTCGGTGATTTCAAGCTCCCCGCGTGCCGAGGGCCGCAAGGTCGCGGCGCGATCGGCCACGGTGCCGTCGTAGAAGTACAGGCCGGTGATGGCGAAGTTGGAGCGCGGGCTGTCCGGCTTCTCCTCGATATCGACCAGCCGGCCGTCGGCACCGAACACCGGCACGCCATAGCGCTGCGGGTCGCTCACGTGGTAGCCGAATACGGTGGCGCCCTCGCGCCGCGCATCGGCGTTCTTGAGCGCGCCGCTGAGTCCGTGCCCGTAGAAGATGTTGTCGCCGAGCACAAGGCAGTTCGGCTGGCCGTTGATGAACTCCCGGCCAATGGTGAACGCCTGCGCCAGGCCGTCGGGGCTGCGCTGCTCGGCGTACCGGATCTCCAGGCCCCACTGGGAGCCATCCCCCAGCAGCTGCTGGAACAGCGGCTGCTCATGCGGGGTGTTGATCACCAGGATCTCGCGGATGCCCGCCAGCATCAGCACGCCCAGCGGGTAGTAGATCATCGGCTTGTCGTACACCGGCAGCAGCTGCTTGCTGATGGCGCGGGTGATTGGATACAGCCGGGTGCCGGAGCCGCCGGCGAGGATGATGCCTTTGCGTGCCATCTCAGGCCTCCTGTCCCAGGCGCTGCAGGCGGTATCCGCCATCCAGGACCCGCTGTGTCCAGGCGCCGTTGGCAAGGTACCAGTCCACCGTCATGGCCAGCCCTTCCTCGAAACCCACGGACGGGGTCCAACCCAGTTCCCGGCGTATCTTGCCTGCGTCGATGGCGTAGCGGCGGTCATGGCCGGGCCGGTCGCGCACAAACTCGATCTGGCTGGCGCGCGGCTGGCCGTCGGCGCGCGGACGGCGCTCGTCCAGCAGCCGGCAGATGGCCTGGACCACATCGATGTTGCGCCGCTCGGCGTTGCCGCCGATGTTGTATACCTCGCCCACGCGCCCGGCTTCGAGCACGCGCCGGATGGCCGTACAGTGGTCCTTGACGTAGAGCCAGTCGCGCACGTTCCGGCCGTCGCCATAGACCGGCAGCGGCTCTCCGGCCACGCCCCTGGCGATCACCAGCGGGATCAGCTTCTCCGGGAACTGGTACGGCCCATAGTTGTTGGAGCAGTTGGTGGTGAGCACCGGCAGCCCCCAGGTGTGGTGGAACGCGCGCACCAGGTGGTCGGAGGCGGCCTTGGAGGCGGAGTAGGGCGAGTTGGGGGCGTAGGGCGTGGTCTCGGTGAACAGGCCCTCGTCGCCGAGCGAGCCGTAGACCTCGTCGGTGGAGACGTGCAGAAAGCGGAAAGCGTCCTTTTCTCCTTGCGGGAGCCCGCGCCAGTAGTCGCGCGTGCACTCCAGCAGCGCGAGCGTACCGACGACGTTGGTCTGGATGAAGGCGGCCGGACCGTCGATCGAGCGGTCGACGTGGCTTTCGGCGGCGAAGTTGACGATGGCTGCGGGGCGGTGGTCGCGCAGCAGCTGCGTAACCAGCTCGTGATCGCGGATATCGCCCCGCACGAAGACGTGATCCGGGTGCCCGTCCAAAGTGGCCAGGTTGTCCAGGTTGCCTGCGTAGGTCAGCAGGTCCAGGTTCACCACCCGCACCCCGGCCGCTACCGCGTCGAGCACGAAATTCGCGCCGATGAAGCCGGCGCCGCCGGTGACGAGCCAGGTTGTGGTCACAGGTTCTGGTAATTGGGCCCGGACCCGCCCTCGGGCGTCACCCAGGTGATGATCTCGTAGGGGTCCTTGATGTCGCAGGTCTTGCAGTGCACGCAGTTGGCGGCGTTGATCTGCAGCCGCTTGCCGTGCTTTGCCTCCGCGTCCTCGACGATCTCGTACACCGCCGCCGGGCAGAACCGGGTGCAGGGGTTGTTG
>JAAYXJ010000070.1 GCA_012515985.1 Gammaproteobacteria bacterium | reverse complement strand
GCAGTGCCGCGCAGCGCGTCCTGGATGTCCTCGGCGATGGCCTCCGGCCCGCGCGAGGCCATCGCGAACTGGCCGGCATTGTCCAGCCGCGAGGTGTCGGGCAGCCTGATGTCATACACGGGCATGGCAAGCATTCCTGGTTGGAAACGTCGCCCCAGTCTGCCGCAAGGCCCGTTGGCGCGTCGTCAGCGCTGTTCCTCCGCTTCCTTCTTTTCCAGCTTTTCGCGGTAGCGGATGAAGATCGGGATGCCGGCCATGATGCCGGCCATGATCAGCGCGCCGCCGATCGTCAGCCAGCCGACGGGACGGGCCAGCAGTTCCACCAGAACCGGATGCATGTGAGTCCTCCTCCTTGCCTGATCCAGACCTGATCATGGCAAGTGCCGGGCCGCGGGCCTTGATCGCAATCAAGGCCCGCGGGCAAGGACTCAGTATTGCGGGTAGGCCCTGGGCAGGCCGCCTTCGGCGCGCGGCGCGGGGGTGTGCATGTAGCGGTCGCGCAGCTCGGTCTGGCGCGAACGCATTTCAACGGGCACGCCGTTGAACCATACCTGTTCGGCTGTATGCGCCACGTCCAGCGGATCACCGCTCCACAGCGCAAGGTCCGCGCGCATGCCCACGGCGATGGTGCCGATCTGGTCGGCCACGCCGAAGGCTTCGGCCGGCACCCGGGTCAGCCCCGCCAACCCGTCTTCCCATGGCAGCCCGTGGGCCACGGCGTTGCCGGCCAGCTGACGCACCTTGCGCGCATTGTGGGTGGCGTCGCCGGCCTGGGTGAAGCCGACCTCGACCCCGGCGGCGCGCAGGCGCGCGGCGTTTTCCAGGGTGGCGGCAACCTGGTCGAAGCCCGAGGGCAGGTTGTCGAGCGGATCGACGAACACCGGCACGCCGGCGGCGGCCAGCTGCGGCGCCAGGCGCCAGGCCTCCGATCCGCCGCTGATGGCGATGCGCACGTTGCGGCGCTGCGCCCAGCGCAGCAGCTGGCGGATGTCGGCGGCTCGGTCCACGGTCACGACGATGCGGCCGTTGCCGTCCAGGTACCGGGCCAGGGTCTCGCGCCCGGCGGGGGTCAGCAGGGCTGCGTGGGAGCCGGCCGGAATCCGGCCGCGGACCTCGTCCACGAGCTGGTCGAGCAGCATCCACTGGCCGGCGCGCGAACCCCCGGTGAGGCCGGCCGCACGCGCGCCAAGGCGGATGGCAAGCACCTTGGGCCCGGCGGGATCGGGGCTGCCGTCCAGGCGGAACGGCGCGCCCTGGCCGGCGATGATCGAGCCGCCCGCGGCCGTGCCGGGGCTCACCAGGGTGAAGCCGATGCCCTCGTAGGTACTGACCGGGATCACCATCGAGTCCGGGTTGTAGGCCAGGGTCACGTCGAACTCCGGCCGCACCACCATGTCCTTGGCGCCGCTGCCCAGCGCGAGCGAGCCGTCGCGGGCGCTCTCTTCGCCTGACACTTCCTCGATGCCGATGCCGGTGATGCCGCCGAACAGGGCCGGCGTGAGCGGCTTGCCCGCGGCATCAACGGTGCGCACGCCATCGGCGGCCAGGCCACTGCCGATCTGGGCGATGCGCCCGCCGCGCACCAGCACGTCGGTGTTCTGCAGCGTGCCGCGCTCGCTGGCGGTATGCACGGTGGCATTGCGGATCAGCAGGTCCTGGGCGAGGGCGGGAGTGGAAAGGGCCAGCGCCAGGGCGCCGGCGGCAAGCGCCTTCGCGGCGCGGATGCGGCGGCTCATCGGGCACCTCCCTTGGAACCGAAGCCAAGGACGAAGTCGGATCGCGGCTGCAGCGCCGGATTGGCGCGGTCGTACAGCAGCGCGCCGTCGATCCATACGTTTTCGGCCAGCGCATAGGAGCTGAAGGGATTGCCGTTCCACAGCACCACGTCGGCCATCTTGCCGGCCTCGAGCGTGCCGACCTGGTCGGCGATGCCCATCGAGCGCGCCGGGTTGGCGGTGAGCCAGCGGATGGCGCGCTCGGGTGCGATCTCCATGCCGGCGCGGCGCGCGCTGGCGATCACCTTGGCTGCCTCCTGGTTGAGGCGCTGGATGCCTTCGCCCGAGTCCGAATGCACGATTGCACAGCTGCCCTCGGGCCGGTCCACCAGGGCCACGTTCTCCTGGATGCCGTCGAGCGCTTCCATCTTGAAGCCCCACCAGTCGGCCCACAGCGCGGCGCAGGTGTTGGCCTGGGCGAGTTCGTCGGCGAGCTTGTACGCCTCCACGCCGTGGTGGAAGGCGGCGACCTGGAAATTGAACTCCTGCGCCAGGTCCAGCATCTGCGCGATCTCGTCGGCGCGGTAGCAGTGGATGTGCACCAGCACGTCGCCGTTGATGGCGCCGGCCAGGGTGTCGAGCTTGAGGTCGCGCTTGCCCGGGCCGTTGCTGCCGCCGGCATCGCCCCGGCCGCGCCGGTTGGAGGATTCAGCGGAGGACTGGTGCTTGCCCAGGTACTCGGCGGCGTCGATGAAGGCGGCGCGGTAGCCGGCCATGTTGCCCATGCGCGTGGCCGGGCCGCCGCGGCTGCCGTAGACGCGCTTGGGGTTTTCGCCGCAGGCCATCTTCAGCCCGTGCGGGGCGCCGGGGAACTTCATCTCCTGCACGGTGGTGGCGGCCACGTTCCTGAGCGTGACCCCGCGCCCGCCGACCAGGTTGGCCGAGCCGGGCAGGATCTGCAGCGAGGTGATGCCGCCGGCCAGCGCCGCACCAAAGCCCGGATCCTGCGGCCATACAGAGTGCTCGGCCCAGACGTGCGCGGTGACCGCACCGGTCATCTCGTTGCCGTCGCTGT